>CAZTTI010000592.1:0-10897 GCA_964615925.1 uncultured Solibacteraceae bacterium | reverse complement strand
GGTTGGCGTCGCCGTCCGGTGTCGACTCGAGCTTGTCCAGCAAGTAGGTGAACAATCCCGCGTGGTAGTTGTTGAGGACGGCGAACCGGTCCTTCATGTCCTGGTTGTGCGAATGGTGCGACAGGATGTGGAACGAGTCGGAAACGCCGCTGTTCGAGTACACGGCGTTGGACAGCTCCTTGGCCATCAGCAGCGTGGTGATCCGCGTGATATCCGCCTGCCAGGCCAGAACCCAGAGGTCGAACATCAGCTTCAGGTGATCCTCGAAGTCGGCCGGAATACCGACCGGTTGCTCGGGGATGAGGATGTCGTCACCGGAGACCTGTTGCCCCACGCGTTCGACCCGGCGCTCGATCTCCCGAACGTCGGTCAGGTATTGATCCAGGCGATTCTGGTCGGCCACGGGGAGGTCCCCGCGGAGGCCCGCCACGTCCCCCATCACCGCGTCGAGCAAACTCATCGATTGCTGGCGGCGCAATTGCCGCTGCTCGTCCGTGCTGCCGTCGCCGAACAGGCGTTCGAACACCACCTGAGGGTTGTTCTGCATCGGCAGAGGGGACGACGGGCCCTGCCACGAGATCGTGTTGCGATAGGCGCAGCTCAGCCCCTCGCCACAACTGAGACTGCCACCCTCGATGCTGAGTTCGAGGGACGGCAACGGCGTTTCCTGGCCGATTTCCCGGGCAGCGACCTGATCCACCGAGATTCCCAGGTGCGGCTGCGCGCCGGTTTCCGCGAAAGCTCCCGTCAGGTAGACCGCGGAGGAACGATTGTGGTTGGCCGTGGCCGATCCGCTTCCGTACGCCATCGGGTGACGCATATCGCTGATGACGTTGATGCTTTCGCGGAACGGCGCCAGTGGCTCGAGGATTTCGGATAGCTGGAAGTCCCTGCCGTCGGAAAGCGGCGTCCATTTCGCCATCGTGGCCCCGTGAGGAAAGTAGATGGCTCCGAAGCGCGTTTTCCCGAGGGAGGTCTGCGCGCGCGGAGTCGCCGCCGGAACCATGGACTCGAGCAGTGGGAGCGAGATGGCCACTCCGGCTCCACGGAGGAACGTGCGCCGCGAAACGTGTTTTCTGGTGATGAATGCCATGTTCGGTTCCCTCAGCTTCGCTATCTTAAGTCTTTGCCGTCTTTTCGGCCATTCAAACCGGTGTGGTCCTTAGTCTTCCGCGTCGGCTCGGTCCGCGGTTCCTGGCCCGGATCTCATCCGCATCTGGAACGGCAGGCTCTCGGCAATCCCGAGAACGATCGACGAAAATCGATGGTCGCCCTCTTCGGCTTCACGAACGATCGACCGGATGGCCGGCATGTCCTGGTGTTCGACCGGCCGTCCGAGCGCGTACATCATCAGCTTCCCGGTCATGGTCTTCACGAACACCTCGGAACGCGCGATCAACGCGCGCCGGAGGTCGGTCGGCCCCGCGATCGGCGTGCCGTCGACCAGGATTCCCGAAGCATCGATGGGGACCCCGTCGTCGAAATCCCGCCATTGCCCTGTGAGGTCGAAGTTCTCCAGCGCCAACCCGATCGGATCCATGATCTGGTGGCAAGACGAACAGACCGGGTTCGCCCGGTGCGCTTCGAGCCGCTGGCGCAACGAACTGGCTTCGGTGACGCCGGCTTCCGGTTCCAGGTCGGTCTCGACGCCGGGAGGCGGCTCCGGAGCCGGGACGCCCAGGACGTTTTCGAGAATCCACTTGCCCCGGACCACGGGGGAGGTTCGAGTGGGGACCGATGTCGCCGTGAGAACGCTGCCGTGGCCCACGATGCCGCGCCGGGGGCTGTCCTCGGGAAGCTCGACCTGTCGAAAATAACTGCCCCGGATTCCGGGAACGCCATAGTGCTCGGCCAGGCGTTCGTCCATGAACGTGTGGTCGGGATCGAGCAGGTTGAGGACGCTCCGGTCATTACGAAGGATCTCTTCGAACAGGAGCGTCGTCTCCTGGGTGAACGAGTGCCGGAGGTTGTCGTCGAACTCGCCGGCTTCGGGAGTCACCTGGGCCAGTTCGCGGAGGGCGAGCCACTGACTGGCGAAATTGTCGACGAGCGCGTCCGCCTTCGGATCGGCGAGCATGCGAAGGACCTGCTCCCGGTAGGTTCGCGGGTCGGAGAGTTCCCCGGCAGAAGCCGCCTGCCGCAACTCGTCGTCGGGAATGCTGCTCCAGAGGAAAAAGGACAACCGCGAGGCCAGATCGAGATCCCCGATCCGGTACATACCTCCGGCAGCGGCATCGCCGGGCTCCTGCTCGAAACGGAAAAAGAACCTGGGCGAAACGAGAATCCGGGCCAGCCCGTGCTGGATCCCGGTTTCGAAATCGCTCGTCGGCTGCTCGGTCCGCCCCAGCTCGTAAGCCCGGAGGATCTGGGCCACCTCCGCTTCACCCACCGGCTGGCGGAACGCCCGGGTCGCGAGCCCGCTCAGGATCTGCTCCGCGCACGGCAGCTCCTCGCTCGCCGTTTGGGGATAACAGGAAAAGACCTTCCGCCGCGACGGGGTGTTACCCGGGCCGGTCGCGTCATAAGGCCCCGTGATCGAAATCGTCGTCACGCCGCGACCGGTGACGGGTGCCTGATAGATGCCGTCGACGCCTCCGGAGCGATTCCGCTCGATCACGGCCGCAGCGATCGTGTGCGGTCCGGCCTCGATCGTCAGACGGCGGCCTCGCCCGCCACGGCCGCCGAAACCTCCGGGCCCTCCCCGGCCGCCACCTTCGGGCTCGGGCGGGAGCGGAGGGGGTACACCGTCGATCAGGAGCTCGGAGCTTCCCGGCGCGTTGATCTCGTATTCGCCGTCGAGGGGAAATGAATGTTCCACCACCATTCCCCCGAGCGTCCCGAGCGGAAGTCCCTCGAGGTGCCCGTCCTGGACGAGATTCTGCGGCGCGGGATAATCGACGGTGTAAGGCAGCAGGGTCATGTCGCCGACAGCCAGCCGGCTGATCTTCATCGCCGCTGAAAGGTAGCCCTGAACCAGTGATGGAGAAACCGTCAGGGCATCGGCGATGTTGTCGAACCCTTCGCTCGAGTCATCCGCGGGAAGCAACGTGGCCACATCCACGTCGAGGGCGAGCAGGTCCCGAATGGCGTTGGCATATTCGGTACGGTTCAGACGGTGGAGCAACGGGGCGCCGGGATGGGGGTTTCGGGCGGCCGCTTCGTCGAGGCGGGTCTCCAGGTTGATTCGGAGAGACTCCAGAAGAGCCGGCCCCGGCCGGGGGGCGTTCGCCGGGGGCATCATCCCGGCTTCGACCTTCCGGATGACCTTCTCCCAGGTTTCCGCATCCTCGGCCACATTGTCGAAGTTTTTCGTGTCGAGCGCCAGTCCCCCGGTGTTCGCGCGCTGGTTGTGGCAGGTGACGCAAAATTGATCGAGCACGGCGCGCGCGGCTTCAGTGTCCTGCGCGATGAGAGGGTGCACGGCGCCTAGCGACAGGACGATGATCAGAAGCGCCGGCACGACACGGAATCTCCGGATCATTGATCGGCCTCCGCCCCGGCCACCTCGATCCCGGCGTCGATCATGTAATCGCGGATCAGCGCCATGGAACTCGGCTTGGGGACCGCCGCGTGCGTGGCCAGGAAAACCCCCGACGCCCAGTCGAGCGCGTTCCGCCCCTCATTGTCCCGGACATCCAGCCGGGCCCCCTGCTCCACCAGGAATCGAATGATGTCGTCGGATCCCCGATTGGCGGCGCCCATGAGGGCCGTAACGCCCATCGAGTTCTGGTCGTTGACGTCGAGCCCGAGTTCCTGGCACAGCCGGATGGCTTCGAGCAGGGCTTCGGGTCCCTCGTCGAAGGTCTGCGCCACGACCCAGTTCACCCCCGCGGCCGCCATGAGGGCCGACGTCCCCTCGAGGGTCTTGATGTGGGGGTCCGCCCCATATTCGAGAAGCATCCGCATCACGGTCAGGTCGCCGGACAGCGCGGCCGTGATGAACGGTGTCTGCCCGATGAAGTCGACCCAACTGAGCGACGACGTGATCGGCAGGACATGGTTGCGGATCGGAAACGTCTCCGTCGTCCGGGGGTTCGGATCGGCGCCCTCTTCGAGCAGCGTCCGGATCAGACCCACCAACGGTTCGCGGTCGACCATGTGTTCGAGCGTCCCGTTGTGGATGTCCTGGTTGCGGGCCTCGACCGCGGACCACAGCGGGGTTCTCCCGTACCAGTCCGAAACATGGATGTCGGCGCCTCGTTCGATCAGGAAGTGCGCAACATTGGCGTGGCCGCTGCCGATCGCCATGATCAGCGGCGTGATGTCATCCGGGTTCCGGCTGTCGATTTCGGCTCCCGCGTCGAGAAGGAGCCGGGCCGATTCCAACTGTCCGTCCCGCGCGGCGTAGTGGAGCGGCGTGAGGCCTCCCGGGATCGGGGCGCGCCGCCCGCGCGGCGGCGATCCCCCGCGGACGACGCCGATTCCAAAGGAAAACCCCGGCTGCGAGTTCGGAAGGACCCAGCGCGGTTCCGGCCCGATCCTCGTGGCCACGTTGGGATCGGCTCCCTCCGAGA
Source organism: uncultured Solibacteraceae bacterium (assembly GCA_964615925.1). GTDB lineage: Bacteria > Acidobacteriota > Terriglobia > 20CM-2-55-15 > 20CM-2-55-15 > JAJEDW01. Next base: position 6,383 of record CAZTTI010000592.1, on the reverse strand, counting down.
GCAGCAGGTCGACGATCCCGGTGCTTCCCTCGCGCACGGCCACCATCAACGCCGTCTGTTCGTTATCCGAGTCGCGCCGATCGACGACGGCACCGAAATCCAGCAGGACCCGGGCGGCATCGACCTTGCCGGTCCGCGAGACCGTCATCAGCAGGGTTTCACCGATCGGGTCGACCCAGTTCGCATCGGCCCCGGCCTCGAGAAGCGTCCGCAACATCGCCGCGTCGCCATTGGACGCGGCAAAGTGGTGGGGTGTGTACTCGTACCGATTGACCGGCATCGCATTCGCGCCGGACCGGATGAGCAAGTTTGCGATCTCGAGATCTTCGCGATAGGCGGCCCAATGCAGTGCCGTCGTCCCCTGCGAGTCGACGCTCCCCGGGTCCGCGCCGGATTCGAGCAACAGACGCACCCGCTCCAGGTCGCCGTCGCGCGCGGCGGCCGCCAGATTCGTCTCCTGGGCAATAAGCGGTGGACCGAGACCGGCCCAAATGCCCGCCAGAACGATCCCGAACAGGAGTCGATGTCGGTTGAAGGGCCTCATGGGAATCCGCCACATTTTACCTTCCCCACGGCGGCGAAGCCAAGCGGCTCAGAACAAGTCCCCCTTTCTCCGCTTGAGCAGAACGATGAAAAACGGCCCGCCCAGGAGAGCCGTCAGGATGCCGACGGGCATTTCCGATGGCGCAAACAATGTCCGGGCAGCCGTGTCGCACAAGACCAGAAACCCCGCGCCGCCGAAAAACGCGCTCGGGACCAGAATCCGGTGATCGGGCCCAACGATCAGCCGCAGCGAATGAGGCACGATCAGGCCGACGAAGCCGATCGGTCCCGCCACGGCCGTGACCACGCCGGTGAGCACCGAACCAACGAAGAAGCTCGTCTTCTTGAGGCGGCCCACGTCGACTCCACGGGTCCGGGCCCAATCTTCACCGGCGGCCAACGCGTTCAGGTCGGCGGCGCACCAGAGAAGAATCGTAAACGCGGCCAGGACGAAAGGGGCCGTTTTCAGGATCAGGTCGTAGCCCGCGTTGGTGAGCCCGCCCATCATCCAGCGAATCATCAGGAACGATTCGGTGAAATCCGCGGCGGCGTAGTGGATGAACAGGATGAGGGCGGAGAACACGAAGTTCAACGTGACCCCCGCTAGCAACAGGGTGAATGTCGGCAGTGCCCGCCGCGACCGCGCGATCAGGAAGACGAGTGAGATGGCGGCGAGGGCCCCGCCAAACGCCGCGACCGACACGAGCGGGACGCCGAACAGCACGATGTCGAAACCGAGCCAGATGGCCACGACGGCCCCGAACGAACTCCCACTGGACACACCCAGCGTAAAGGGCGTCGCGAGCGCGTTGCGCAAGATCGCCTGGAAGACCACGCCCGCCACGGCGAGAGCGCCCCCCGCCAGCGCACCGAACAGGATCCGCGGAAGCCGGGCCAGCAGGAAGATCTCGCGATCCGGATTGACCCCGGTCATGACGTTCGACCAGGACACGTCGGTCGATCCCACCCAGGGAGTGACGAGAAGGACAGCGGCGCAGAACGCGACCGAAGGTGCGAGCCGGGAAGCATAACCCGCGGGCTTCAGACCGGCGAATCGGGCTTCAGTGACGGGGGATGACAAGGACGTCTCCGTCGGGCCCTTCGACAACGCTGGCGTGGATGCCGAATACCCGGAACAACGTATCGGGGGTCAGGACCTGGGCGGGCGTGCCGTCCGCCGCGACGCGGCCTTCCGCGATCACGATCATCCGTTCGGCATGGCGCGCGGCGAGATTGATGTCGTGGGTCACGGCGACGATGGTCGTCCCTTCGCGATCGTGCAGATCGGTCAGGATCCGGTAGAACTCGAGCTGGTGGCGGAGATCGAGATAAACCGTCGGTTCGTCGAGCAGCAGGACTTCGGGAGACTGGGCGAGGGCACTCGCGAGCACGACGCGTTGGCGTTCGCCGCCGCTGATGTCGGCAAAAACCTTGTCCGCCAGGCCCACGGTTTCGGTCCGCTCCATCGCCTCGGCCACGTGCCTTCCATCCTCGGGCGTGTCGAAGAAGAAGCCGGTCCGAAAGGGCAGGCGCCCCATGCGGACGATCTCCGCGGACGTAAATGGAAAAACCACGTGCGTTTCCTGGGGAACAAACGCCATTTGACGCGCGAGATCGGCCCTGGAACGCGACCCGATGGGCTTCCCTTTGAATGCGATCTCGCCACCGCAGGCGTCGAGCAGGCCCGCCATCAGCTTCAGCAGCGTGGACTTGCCCGCGCCGTTCGGCCCGACGATGCTCACGAACTCGCTGGCGGCGATGTTCAGATCCAGGTTCTCGACGACCGGCACCGCGCGAGAATAGGCGAACGTCAGCCCGCGAATCGAATAGCTCACTAACGCGTAGGATAGCGCAAACATCAGAAGTTCGGCTTGACAGTTCCGGGGGGGTGTGGCGTCCTCGGTGGACATGATCGGGTCCCGACGTGTTCTGATCATCCTCACGGCAATCGCCGTCACTCTGGCCGCGTTCGTCGCCATGGGAGAAGCCACCGTACGGGTCGCCGCCCACCTCGTCCGTCGCGGGCAGCCCGACTACGCCGACACCATGAACGGCGGCCTTCTGCGTCCGGGATTCTCTTCGGATGTCATCGGTGGTGACGGTTCACCGGTCTTGTGGACAAACAACGCGGCAGGATTCCGCTCCACACGCGAGTTCGCCCGCGAACCGCCTCCCGAAACGCTCCGCATCCTGTCGCTCGGAGACTCGTTCACGGCCGGATATCGGGTGGGGAACGAAGAAACGTTTTCCCGCCAGCTCGAAATCTGGCTCGCCGAAACCGCCCGACCGGCGGAGGTCCTCGTCAACGGCATCGAGGAACCCGATAACGGCCTCCGGTACCTCCGCGAAACCGGGGTTTCCTGGTCCCCCCACGTTCTGCTCGTCGGGATCACGCTGGGAAACGACATCGCGCAGGCGTACGTCTCGCGGAATCCCCAACCCATCGGATTTCGGAACGGCCTGGAAAACCTCGTCCTTCCGCCGGAGAGCCTGGCCGAAGCCACAACCGTCTCCTGGCTGGCCCGAGAGGTCCGATACGCGTCGCTGCGATCGCGGCTGCTCTCGCTGTTCCGACCGCGGCGCGCGATCACGAGCTGGTACGGCCACGCCTACCCTCCTCGGTTGTTCGACCCGATCAACGGATTCGGAATGTTCCTCGCGGATCCTCCGGTCGAGATCGACGTGGCCTACGACCGGCTGTTCGCGATCCTGGACGAGACGGCCGCTACGGCGGAATCCCGGGGTATCCACCCGATCGTGGCGGTTTTTCCCCAGCGCTACCAGATCCAGCCCGGGGACTGGACCGCCGCGCAGGCGGCGTATGGCCTCGACGCGGAAGCGTTCGACCTCGACCGGCCCAACAGGCGCATCGCCGAGTACTGCCGGGAACGCCGCCTGGATTGCGTGGACCCCACCGAATACATGCGGCGCGAACACGCGTCCACCGGAGAGGTCTATTACCAGCCGCTCGGCGACATGCACTGGAACGCGGCCGGCCACCGGGTCTGGCTCGATGGGGCGAAGCCGGACCTGCTCCGCATGATCGCCCCGATCGCTTTACGGATCGGCTCCGCCACTCCCTGAAGCGGGTCGTTCGGGCAGTGGTAGAATCCGCGCTGATGGCCAATCGGTCCGAGGAGTGGGTGTTTCGACTTGCGCTGGGCGCGGCGGCGGCCACTCTGATCTCGATCGCCGCCGCCCAGATCCTGCTCACGTTGGCGCTGGCCGCCTGGCTGGTCTTCCGGCCGATCCGTCCGCATTGGCCGCCGTACGTCATTCCTCTCGCGGCCTTCATGGCCGCCACTCTGGCCGCGCTGGCCGCGTCTCCGGATCCCGGAGCCGGCGCCGGCCCGGTTCGCAAGTTTATCCTTTTCCCGATGGGACTGCTGGCGGCGAGCTTCGTCTCGAACCCGGCGCGCGTGCGGCAGGTGATCGGCGTCCTCCTCATCGTCGCGTCGGTGGCTTCCGTCCTGGCGATGGTCCAGTTCGGGCTGCAATACACGGCGTTCCGCGAGACAGGGGACGTGATCGACGATCCCCGCGTGCTGGCCCGCGCAACCGGGTTCATGGGCCACTGGATGACGTTCGGCGGAGGGCAGATGTTGACCTGGTGCGCGGCGCTACCGCTGGTGTCGGTGATTCGCGAAAAGCGCTATTGGGCCGGAATCGCACTGGTGGGAAGCGGGATCGTGATCGGGTTCACGCGCAGCGTCTGGGTCGGAGCGGCCCTGGCCACCGCCGTCGTCCTGGCCCATACGGGTTTCAGAAAACTCGCGCCTCTGCTCGTCCCGGTGGGAATCGTCGTCGTCCTCGCGTCGGGCCTCATCGCCGGCCGGATCGCGATGAGCTTCGAGGCCGGCCACACGCCCGACACGGGACGCATCGAGATGGCCTCGGTCGGAATCCGCATGATGGGCGATCACCCGATCTTTGGCGTCGGACCCGAGCGCGTCGGCACGGAATTTCCCGCTTACTATCGCGGTGACGACATCGAGAATCTCTTCTATGGACACCTGCACAACAACTTCCTGCAGATCGGCGCCGAGCGCGGGATCCCGGCATTGCTCGCGCTCGTCTGGTTCTTCGGTCGAATCGCCGTCGACCTGTTCCGCGGGACCCGGAACCTCGGCACACGATGGGTTTCGGTGTCGGGTCTGGCCGTCCTGACGGGATTTCTCACCGCCGGACTCTTCGAATACAACTTCGGCGACTCCGAGGTCCTCATGTTGTTCATGTTCCTCGTGTCGATCCCTTACGGCATGAAGGCGATCGCACGGTGACGCCTTCGGACCTCGGGCGCCTGACCGTGGCCGGGGCCGCCCGGCGGATTCGAGACGGGTCCCTATCCTCCGTCGAGTTGACCCGGGCCGTTCTCGACCGGGCCGAGACCCTCAACGGTTCGATGAAGGCCTTCATCACGATCACCCGCGAGCGAGCGCTCGCCTCGGCAACCGAACGCGACGAGGCCCGGATCCGGGGAGCCGCGACCGGCCCGTTGCACGGAGTCCCCATCGCGATCAAGGATCTCGTCGACGTCCGCGGCGTCCCGACGACGGCCGGATCGGACTTCTTTCGCAATCGCGTTCCCGAAGCCAACGCCACCATCGTCGACCGGCTGGAGCAGGCCGGTGCCGTCATCGCCGGCAAGACCAACCTTCATGAGTTCGCGTTCGGCGTGACCAACGAGAACCCACACTACGGGGCTGCGCGCAACCCCTGGGACCGAGGCAGAATTTCAGGCGGATCCAGTGGCGGATCGGCCGTGGCCGTATCCCTGTCGATGTCGATCGGGGCGATCGGGACCGACACGGGAGGATCCATTCGTATCCCGGCCTCGCTGACGGGTACGGTGGGTCTGAAGCCGACCTACGGCCGGGTCCCCCTTTCGGGAGTGACCCCGCTCGCGCCCCGGCTCGATACCGCTGGGCCGATAACGCGGACCGTCGAGGACGCGGCCATCCTCCTCGGCGTGATCGCCGATGGCGCCGGGACCGGCGAGTTTTGCGCGGAAATCGGAAAGGACGTACGGGGCCTGCGCATCGGCGTCCCGCGGAAAGCCTATTGGGACCGCCTTCAGGATGGGGTCGGGCAGGCGGTTGAAGACGCGCTCTCCGTCCTCGTCCGGCTCGGCACCACACTGGTGGATGTGGAAGTCCCCGACACGCGTTCGCACGAGGACATCTTCCGCTTCATCGCCGGTTCGGAAGCCTTCCTGTTCCACCGGGAGCGACTGGAATTGGAACCCGGGCGGTTCGGCGACGACGTCCGCGAGCGATTGCTGGCTGGAAAAGACTTGCTCGCCGTGGAGTTCATCGGCGCGGAACGCGCGCGCGAGCAGTTGCGGACGGACATCGAAGCCGTTCTCCGGCACGTCGACGTGCTGGCGTTCCCCACGCTGCCGGTCACGGCCCCGCGGGTCGGGCAGAAAGCGTTCGAATGGCACGAGGACTCCGAACCTGTCCTTCGAGCATTGACGCGCAATACGCGGCTGGCCAACCTCGCGGGTCTTCCGGCCATATCCGTACCGTGCGGTTTCGTCGAGGGGCTTCCGGTCGGGCTCCAGATCCTCGGAGCGTCGAACGCCGAATCCCGGATCGTCCAGGTCGCCGATGCCTACGAGCGCGAGGCGGCCTGGGATCGATCGCCGGAGTAAACTTGTTCAGGAAGATCCTCATCGCGAATCGCGGAGAGGTTGCCGTCCGCATCATCCGGGCCTGCCGGGACATGGGGATCGGCGCCGTGGCGGTGTTCTCCGATGCGGACCGGGGACCGCCCCACGTCCGGATGGACGACGACGAGTACAACATCGGTCCCCCCGCCGCGGCGGAGAGCTCCCTCGC
>CAZTTI010000591.1:0-9467 GCA_964615925.1 uncultured Solibacteraceae bacterium | reverse complement strand
GAACTATCCCGAAGGTCAGGAAGAAGATCTTGAGGCCATCAACAATCCGGAAGACACCTCAATGGGCCGGCGGCCGGTCCCCTTCAGCCGGGAACTGTATATCGAACGCGAGGACTTCATGGAAGACCCGCCACGGAAGTTCTTCCGTCTGGCGCCGGGGCGGGAAGTCCGGTTGCGTTACGCATATTTGATCACGTGCACCGGCGTCGTCCGGGACGAACACGGGAACGTCGTCGAGCTGCGCTGCACCTACGACCCGGCAACCCGCGGCGGCTCGACACCGGACGGCCGCAAGGTGAAGGCGACACTCCACTGGGTGTCGGCCCCACACGCCATCGGCGGCGAGGTCCGCTTGTACGACCGGCTGTTCACCATCGAAGACCCCGGGGCGGCCGCTCCCGAGGAGCTGGAGTCCATCATCAACCCGGCGTCCATCGTCCGATCGACCACATGCCGGCTCGAACCCGCGCTCGCCTCGGCCCGTGCCGGCGACTTCTTCCAGTTCGAACGGCTCGGCTACTTCACCGTCGACCCGGATTCCGTGGCGGACCGTCCGGTGTTCAATCGGACGGTCACTCTGCGCGACACCTGGGCCAGGATCCGCAATTCCGAAACCCGTCATACCGGCAGCGATCCGAAATAAATGAAATTCTGAAAGTTTCGGTTGATGCCGCCGCGTCCGCCGTTCTAGGATGCTCACTGGTTTTGGCGCCCGGGCACCGAATTGGGCCCTCGGACTGCATGACGTCGCAAACGAAGTCATTACGAGACATGGATTTCCTGTCCGAGCTTCCGCTCCGGATGGTGGAGGCCGTATTGGACTCCCTCCCGGTCCCGGCCGCCGTCATCGGCAGTGGCGGAGACGTCATCCATGCAAATCCTGGGTGGTCCGAGCGCGTCTGGTTCGATCTCAAGGCGGTGATCTCGAGCCCCGACGTCTCCCCACGGCTCCGTGCATCGCTCGACCGCAACATCGACGATGTCCTCAACGGTGTCGAACGGGAATCAACCCTCACGTTCCCGCCCGGGTTCCTCGTTCGCGAACAAAACGCCATCGTCACGATCAAAAGGCTGGCGGGCAGCCAGCCTCCCCTCGCCCTGGCCACGCTGCAGGTCGCCGTCGCTCCGGCGCGTGTGGCCGGCTCCAACTCGGAACCCGAAACCGAATCCGGCCCCGGTTTGTTCGAGATGGACCTCGACGGGAACGTCACCGGCTGGACTCCGGCGGCCGCCGAATTGTTCAACCTCCCGGCCAGCGAAGTCCACGGGCAGAAGGCGGCGCGGCTTTTCGCGAAGCAGTCGATGCCGTTTCCCGAGCCCGACCTCGTCCATCGAATCCGGGAAAAGGGAACGCAAAAGTTCGAATCCCGCCTTCGCCGTCATCCGGACAGCTTCTTCGACGGTCAGATCACGCTCAGCGTCCGAACGGCCCCCGGTGGTGACGAAGTCCTCATCTGCGAGGCAAACCTGCTGTCGGAACGCCAGCGCGCCGGCTCGCTCCGGCGCAGCGAGGAACGCCTGCGCTACGCGCTCGAGGCCGCGTCCGACGGGATTTGGGACTGGGACCTGCGCACCGACCGCCTCGTGTTCACCTCCCGCGCCATGGAGATCATCGGCGAGTCGTCGACCCGCGAAGGCATCCGGTCCACCCAGATCGACGCATGGAACGAACGGATCCACCCCGGCGACGCGCGGTCGCATGAGGCGGCGCTCCAGGCGCATTTCGACCACGAGACTCCGACGTTCGAGTCCGAGTTCCGGCTGAGGGACAACCGCGGCGGCTGGAAGTGGGTGCTGATCCGGGGCCGAGCCACCGAACGCGACGCGAAAGAGCGCCCGCTTCGAATGGTGGGCACGATCACCGACATCTCCGAACGGAAGCTTGCCGAAGACGCCCTTTCGCGATCGGAGGAACGGTACCGGAACCTGTTCGCCTACGCCAGCGATGCCGTCGTCCTGTTCGACATCGAGGAAAACGCGATCCTCGACGCCAACATGAAGGCCGAAGAAGTTTTCGGTTATTCGGCTGGCGAGCTCAAGGCGATGTCGATCCGCGACCTCCACCCCGAGGACAGCTGGCCCCGGATGGAGCGCGAACTCAACGGACCACCGGGGGGTACCGGTGCGCTGTTCGAGATCGACGGCATCCGCCGCGGAGGCCGCCGCATCCCGCTCGAGGTCAATATCCGCATCGTCGAGTACGGTGGCCGCAAGGTCCTTCAGAGTTTCATCCGGGACATCACAGAGCGTCGAAACCTGGAGTTCCAGCTCCTTCAATCGCAGAAGATGGAAACGGTCGGGCGGTTGGCCGGCGGCATCGCCCACGACTTCAACAACATCCTGACCGCAATTCAGGGCTTCACCGCGCTGCTCTCCGGATCACTCGAGGACGGCAGCGAAGAGCGCGGGATGGCCGACGAAGTCCTGCGCTCGGTCCAACGGGCGAGCCGCCTGACCATGCAGTTGCTGGCGTTCAGCCGGCGCGACATTCCCAACCGGACGAAGCTGGACATGAACGCCATCGTCCGGGACATGGAAAAGCTCCTCAAGCGCGTCATCGGCGAACACATCGCCCTCGAGACGGATCTCGATCCCGATCTCGGCCTGATCGAGGGCGACGGCGGCAGCATGGAGCAGGTGATCACGAACCTGGCGGTGAACTCCACCGACGCCATGCCCGAGGGCGGCCGTCTCCGGATCTCCACGGCCAACGTCGTCTTCGAGGAGAAATCGCCGGACCGTCCGGCCGAAGCCGAACCCGGAACGTACGTGATGCTGGCGGTTTCCGACGAGGGAGAGGGGATACCGGCTTCGGTCCTTCCCCAGATCTTCGAACCATTCTTCACGACGAAGGTACGGGGCACGGGCACCGGACTCGGCCTTGCAACCGTCTACGGAATCGTGAGGCGGTCCAACGGACACATCATCGTGACGAGTGAGAGCGGCCGGGGCACCGAGATCCGGATCTATCTGCCTCGGGTCGCGGGAGGCGCGGAAACCGGGAGGACGACGCCACGGCCGGCACGCGCCGAAGGCGGAACCGAGATGGTGCTCGTGGTGGAAGACGAACCGGCCGTGCGATCCCTCGCGCGGCGATTCCTCGAAACTGCGGGCTACACCGTCGCCGAAGCATCGAACGCCGCTGAAGCGATGGTTTTCGTCGAAGCGAATCCGGGAAAGATCGAACTGCTCCTGACCGACGTCATCATGCCCGAGCAGAGCGGTCCGGAGCTGGCCAAGCGCGTCCGGGTGATCCAGCCGGACGTCAGGATCCTGTACATGTCCGGCTATCCGGGCGAGTTCATCGCGCGGCACGGGGTCTCGAACGCGGAGCTCGGCTACCTGCAGAAGCCCTTCAGCCAGGAGCAGATCATCATGAAGACCCGCGAGGTCCTCGACGCGCCCCGGCGCACCCAGTCCTTCGGCGCCGCTACCGACTGATCTGCTAACAGACCAGCTTCTGATCCGGAGCCTGCAGCGTCATTCGTGGCTGGTGGACGATGAAAAACGCGCGCGGGACGCCCCACTGTGAAGGGTCGATCGCTCCCTTCAAGGGAGTTTGATCAAGCGCCCTCAACGGCTTGGCGTCGGTGAGAGTGATTGCCAGCCGGTTCTCGGCACCCGGGGCATCCCCTTCGGGAATCGGGAATTGAATGAGTCGGCCCATGCCATGCGTATCGGCGATGACATGGGCCGGCTTTAGTGGAAAGTGACCGGTCCCGGCCGGATTCATGCTTCCTTTCCGGCGGCCGGAATCGGAGCTTCCGCCGCGTGAACCAGAAAGGAATCTTCGCCGGATTTCTCCTCGAACATCGGCGCCTGGGCCATCTCGCCGATGACGGCGGCGGCCCGCTCGGACGTAAACCGGAGCTTTCCGGTTTCCACGTCCATGTCGGCCCAGACCACGTCCCCCAAACCGATCTGCTCGGTCGCGATCAGGTTCGACAGCGGGAAGACCAGGTACCGCTCGATCGCCCGCTTCAGATGGCGCGCGCCGTAGCGGCGGTCGGTCCCCTCATCGACCAGGAACTCCTTGACCCGGTCGGTGCAGTGGAGGATGAACTGCCGTCCCGGCTGGGACATCAACACGCGCTCCCGGACGCCGTCGAGCTCGAGGTCGACGATCTCGCGCAGGTGCGCGCGCGATAGAGTCCGGAAGACCACGACCTTGTCGATCCGGTTCATGAACTCCGGTGTGAACTTCTTTCGCGCCACACCGAGGGCGGTGCGGTAGATCTTCTGGTCCACCGCATCGAGGTCTTCGGATTCGCTCGTTCCCGAGGCGAATCCGAGCCCGCCGGAGAGCATCTTCCCCATTTCCCCGGCGCCGAGATTCGACGTCATGAACACCATGGTCTGAGAGAAGTCCACCTGCCGGTTGTCCCCCAGCGTCAACGTGCCCTTGTCGAGCACGCCGAGCAGAAGCTGCCACAGCGAGTCATCGGCCTTTTCGATCTCGTCGAAAAGGACGAACCCCAACTTCAGATCGTCGGTGTGATGACGATCGAGCGCTTCCTGGGTCAACAGCGGCGGCGTCTCGCGATGGCCGAGGTAGCCCGGAGGTGAACCGATCAGCTTCGCGATCTCGTGGCTGTGCTGGAACTCGGCACAGTCGACCTTGATGAAAGCGCGAGGGCTGCCGAAGAGGATGTCGGCCGACGCCTCCACGACACGCGTCTTTCCGGACCCGGTCGGACCCAGGAACAACATCGTGCCGACCGGACGCCCGGGGGCGTTCAGCCCGGCCCGGAAGATCTGGAACATGTTGACCATCCGGCGGACCGCGCGATCCTGGCCGATGATGCGCGACCGCAAGCGGTGGTCGAACTCCATCACCTCGGGGCTGCGGACCTCCGGATCCAACACGATCTGTCTTGTCGGATGCGTGTTCTTCATGTCGGCCTCCTTTCTCCTCGGAGCGTCTTGGGGGTTCCTTTCCCCCGAAGGGATTCATCCCCACCAGCGCGCGTCGCTCATCGGAGCGATGCGCCTCAGAAAAATTGCAACGCGGTCTCCGGCTCCAGAGGGAGCCCGGCTGGGGCCAGCACACGGGCCAGCGGATGAACGGCTCCAATGTCATCGGACTCCAGCCCCGCCGAGACCGCGATCGCTTCGCGGATCCATTCGGCCCGGGCGTCGAGGACCATCTGGCCGTCGAGCCACTTCCAGAGCGTTCCATCGGACGCATCCCGGATGGACTCGGCCTCGACGGCCGACAATCCGAGGGCTTCGGCCGCACGCACGCGATCGATCCCCGCGGCGTCCCCATTGGCATCCCGATCCCCTCGCGCCGCGATCACGGCCGTCAGGGGGTCAAACGCTTGACGGCTCCTTCCGGAGGTGGGAACGCCACGGATCGCCCCGTTCTCCAGGTGTTCCCACCGGAACGCTCCCTGCACGTCGTTGAATTCGATCAAGAAGTCTCTGGCTCTCACGCTCGGCCTCCTGTGCTTTTCACCACCTCGGGCCCCGGACGTCGTGCCCTCGTCATGCATTTGTCGTGCCAGTCCAGCCCGTCGTCATGCCCGGTCAGAACGCTCATTTCCGGACCGTTCGGTCTCTCGCCGGTCGATTCGGCGCCCCCGGGGTGTCAACGATTCGTAATCCCCTACATCGTCTTGACGAAATTCGGCCGGTTTCGTATGCGCAAAAATCGGATCCGGGTTCACTACCGTCGTTATCGACGCGCCTGACCGAACGCGATAGGCCGAAAAGATGTGGGATTGGCTGGGCTGGAAATCGGGAAGTTTTCCCGGACATTTTCTCCCGGGTCAGGGGTAGCTCGGCGGCGGAAACGCTTCGGGCGGCTATTCGCGGTCTTCCACTCGAATCAAAACGCCTTTCTCAGCAACAACATCCAGGGCATTGATTTCGACCAGGGCGTTCTGGATGTCGTTCTCGACGGCACGGTGCGTCATGATGACCAGCGGGACGGTCGATTCCCGGCCTCGTCCCTTCTGGATCACCGACTCTATGGAGATGTTGTGGCGGCCGAGGATCCCGGAGATCTCGGAAAGGACGCCGGGCTTGTCGGCTACCGTAAAGCGTAGATAATACAGGCCATCGATCTTGGAGATCGCGCGAACCCGTAAGCGGTTCCCCGGGGTGGGGACCGGGATCCCGCCGGCGTTGGCGCGCCCGTCGATCATGGTGCGGGCGGCGTCGACGATGTCCCCCACGACGGCGCTGGCGGTGGGAAGCTCCCCCGCCCCCCGCCCGTAGAACATCAGGTCTCCCGCGGCATCGCCCACGATCTGGACCGCGTTGTACACGCCCCCGACCTGGGCGATCGGGAAGTCCTCGGGGACGAGCGTGGGGTGAACGCGGGCTTCCACTTCCCCATCCGCGGCCTTGGCGATGGCCAGCAGCTTCAGCGTGTATCCGAACTGGCGGCCGAACTCGATGTCGATCGGGCTGATGTTCGTGATCCCTTCGGTGTGGATCTGATCGAGGCGGACGGGGATCCCGAACGCCAGATGGACCAGGATGGCGAGCTTGTGCGCGGTGTCGATCCCCTCGACGTCGAACGTGGGGTCGGCTTCGGCGTATCCGGCCTGCTGGGCCTCGGCGAGGACATCGGCGAACGGGCGATCCTCGTCGCTCATCGTCGTGAGGATGTAGTTCGAGGTCCCGTTGATGATGCCGTAGATCGACAGCACGCGGTTCGCCGTGAGCGATTCGCGCAACGCCTTGATGACGGGAATTCCGCCGCCCACGCTGGCCTCGAATCCGAGAAACTTCCCCGAAGCCGCCTTCCGGATCTCCTCACCACACTCGGCCAGCAACGCCTTGTTGGCGGTGACCACGTGTTTCCCCGCGCCGAAGGCCTGGACGACCAGGTCCCGCGCGAGGGTCGATCCGCCGATCAGTTCCACGACGATGTCGACATCGGGCGACGCCGCCACGCTGGAGGGATCGGTCGTCAGGATCGAAGCGTCGACATCGACCGACCGGGCCTTCGCCTTGTCGCGGACGGCGATCTTCGTGATCTCGATCCGGGCTCCGGCCCGCTGTTCGATCAGGTCCCGGTTCTGTTCGAGGACGCGGTAGACGCCCTGCCCCACGGTCCCGAACCCCAACAATCCGATGCGCACGACGTTGGCCATTCCCCTAATCTACCCCGTATCGATTCGACAGGCGATAGCGAAGGTGGGGCCGGTCTATCCTCGGCCGCCAGCTCCAGATTCCCTTCGCCTGAGCCGATCGATCGCCCACGCCGCGTGGGAACGGACGTCAGGATCGGGATACTCCAGAAAACGCCGGAGGCGCGGAGCCAGACCCGGGATCCGGGAGTTTCCCACAACCACCATCAGGTTGCGCACGAGGCCGCGGACACGCGCCCGCTTGAGCGGAGTCCCCCGAATGAGGCGCCTCCACCCGTCGTCGTCGAGGTCGAGCAGGGATTCCAGATCGGGCTCGAAGAGGCCGGACCGCGATCCGAACGCCGGGTCTTGGGTCACCGGGGCCTTCCGGTTCCACGGGCAGACGTCCTGGCAGATGTCGCATCCGTAGAGATGGTGGCCGATGCCCTCCCTGAACGATTCGGGAATCGGGCCGCGGAGCTCGATGTTCAGATAGGAAATGCATTTCCGGCTGTCCAGCACGCGGGGCTCGGCGAAAGCGTCGGTCGGGCAGGCGTCGAGGCACCGCGTGCAGCTCCCGCACCGGTCCGGCGGCCGGCTGTCGGCCTCGAGCTCGAGCGTGGTCAGGATCGTGCCGAGGAACAGCCACGAACCGATTCCCTGGTTGATCGTGCAGGTGTTTTTTCCGGTCCACCCGATTCCGGCGCGTTCGGCCCACGCACGCTCGAGGATGGGGCCGGTGTCCACCCATGAACGGGCCCGGTGACCGGACCGGTCTTCAATCCATCGAGCGAGATCGGAGAGCTTGCGGCCGACGGTCCGGTGGTAGTCGTCGCCCCACGCGTAGCGCGACACCCAGGCCCGGGCCCGGTCGAATCGCGTGGTGGGGCGCGCGGTGTTGTAGTTGACGGCGCAAACGACGATCGACCGCGCACCGTCCAGAAGAAGTCCCGGATTCCGCCGTTCCGCGGTCCGGCGGGCGATGTAGTCCATGTGGCCCGCGTATCCGCGGCCGAGCCATTCTTCGAGGAAGTCCGATTCGGGAAGCGGTTCGACCGAAGCGACGCCCGAGAGGTCGAACCCGAGCTCGCGGGCCCGGGCCTTGATCCGCGCCGAGTCGATCGGTCCCGAATCGCGGGTCACTTGTAGGCCAGCAGGTCGTCCACCGATGACGCGTTCAGCACGTGCTGCTTCTCGATCCATCCCCGTTGCGCCGTGGCGACGCCGTAAGGCAGGTTCTCGAAGTTCTCCGCGGAATGGGCGTCGGTGCTCACGATCACGCGCACGCCGGCATCGCGGGCCTTGCGGCAGAGGACATCGCTCAAGTCCAGGCGATTGTAGTGGGCGTTGACCTCGAGGCACGTCCGGGTCTTCGACGCCTCGGCCATGACGCGGTCGAAGTCGAGGTCGTACGGATCCCGGTCCCCGAGCAGCCGCCCGGTCGGATGGCCGATCACCCGGACATGCGGGTTCTGCATCGCCTGGACGACCCGTTTGGTCAGTTGATCGCGTCCCTGGTTGATCCCCGTGTGGATGGACGCGACGACGAAGTCGAGCTTCGCGAGCATCGAGTCGGAATAGTCGAGCGTCCCGTCGTTGCGGATGTCGACCTCGGTTCCGGCGAGCACGCGGATGTCGGCGTATTGGGCATCGAGCGCGCGAATTTCCTCGGCGTGGCGGGCGAGATCCTCGTCGGACAGCCCGCCGGCCACGCCGAGCGACTTGGAGTGATCGGTGATCGCGACGTAGGCGTATCCGCGTTTGCGCGCCGCCTCGACCATGGCCTCGGTCGAGAGCGCGCCGTCGCTCCACGTCGTATGCATGTGCAGGTCGCCCTGGATGTCGGCCACCTCGATCAGGTGGGGGAGGGATCCTTCTTCGGCGGCCTCGATCTCGCCCCGATCTTCCCGCAACACGGGCGGAATCCACTCGAGACCCAGGGCCTGGTAGAGATCTTCCTCGGTGGCCGATGCCACGGGTTTGCCGCCGGCGTCCTCGAGCGCGTATTCGTTCAGTTTCAGCCCGCGTTTGATCGCGCGTTCCCTCAAGCGGATGTTGTGTTGCTTCGATCCCGTGAAATAGACCAGCGCCGCGCCCCACGACTCGGGGGGAACGACGCGCAGATCCACCTGGAGGCCGCCGGCGAGCCGGACCGACGACTTCGTTTCGCCGTGCGCGAGGACTTGGGCCACGGGGTCGAGCTCGACGAACGTCTTCATGATGTCCGGAGCCTTTTTCCTGGAGGCCGCGACCAGGATGTCGACATCGTGAACCGTCTCTTTCATCCGGCGAAGGCTCCCGGCCAGCGCGATGCGGCCGGCGTGGGGCCGAAGAAGTTCGACGATCTTTCCGGCCGCGGGGAAGGCGCGGCCGAGCAGGAACGAG
>CAZTTI010000590.1:0-5715 GCA_964615925.1 uncultured Solibacteraceae bacterium | reverse complement strand
GCCTGGTTCCTGGACGGGACGGCGTACCTCGGCGGCGCGAGCCTGTTCACGGTCGCGGACACGAATTGGAAGATCGAGGTCGCCGGAGACTTCAACGGAGACGGGAAAACGGATCTGATCTGGCGGAACTACTCGACCGGGGCGGTCAACGTCTGGTTCCTGAACGGGACGGCGTACCTCGGCGGGGCGAGTCTGTTCACGGTCCCCGGCGCGAACTGGAACATCGAGGCCGTGGGTGACTACAACGGCGATACGCAACTCGACCTGATCTGGCGGAACTACTCGACCGGAGAGGTGAATGTCTGGTTCCTGAACGGGACGACGTACATCGGCGGGGCGAGCCTCTTCAACGTTGCAGGCGCGAGCTGGGAGATCGCCGGACCGAGGTGATCGGGAAATCGCCAGGGCCCGGGTCGTTGCGTTCGTTGATTCGGTTGCGGATCGAGGACGAGCGCCACGCTGAAAGGAGACGTACGATGAGACTGCTTGGACTCCGGGCTGTCGGGACCGTTCTGCTGCTGCTCGTCTCGCCGCCGGCAATCTCCGCGGTGCCCGCGGAGATTGCCGCGCTGAAGGCGATCAATGACCTGCGACGAGTCGATAGGGGAGCCACGCTGACTCATCCCCGTTACGAGGTCACCTGGACCTCGAGAGGGGTCGTGTTCGAGCCGAGGCGAGGCCCGTCGTGGGCGTGGAGCCTGGGGAGCGTGAGCGTCGGTCCCCGGGAGGTGAGCCTGGATCGTGAGGTCCGTCCGTTTGCGGATCGGGAACGATTGTGGGTCGATTACGACCGTGGAGCCCTCATCGAGCGCTATCTCTGCCGGATGGGCGCCGTCGAGCAGCAGTTCGTGCTGCCGCGGCGCGTTTCTTCAGAGCCGCAGGATCTGATCATCGAAGGCGACATTCGATCGGCCGGTTCGTTCGAAGCGACGAGCGAAGGCTGGTTGTGGCGCGACGCCCGAGGCGTGGTGTCGCTGGGACGAGTGACGGTCTTCGACGCGGCCGGCTCGATTCTGCCGGCTCGCATGGAGGTTACCGCGGCAGCAGTGCGGCTCACGGTCGACGGAATGGCCCTCGCGCGCGCTTCCTATCCGGTCACGATCGATCCCGAGATCGGGACCGACGATTTCCGGATCAGCGACATGGGGCCCGACGGGAGCACGCTCTTCACCGCGCGGACTCCGGACGTGGCTTACAACGCGACGAACAACGAGTACCTCGTGGTGTGGGACGGCGATGACGTCGACGGCCAGTTCGAGATTTACGGGCAGCGCATCGATGCGGCGACGCTCGCGGAAGTCGGAGCCAACGATTTCCGGATCAGCGTCATGGGGCCGGACGGAAGCACCGCTTACGGCGCGTTCACCCCCGCCGTAGTATGGAACGGCATCGACAATGAATATCTCGTCGTCTGGCGCGGCGACGACAATACGGCACCGCTCGTCGACAACGAGATGGAGGTTCACGGGCGGAGAATCGATGGAGCGACCGGCGCCCTGCTCGGCGTCCAGTTCCGGATCAGCGACATGGGCCCGAACGGCGACCTCACCTTCGGCGCCGCCGAACCCGCCGTCGCATGGGACTCGACTCTCAATCGATACCTCGTCGTCTGGAGAGGGGACGACAGCGTCGCCCCGGATGAGATCGAGATCTGGGGTCAGCTCCTGACCGCGGCGGGAGCCGAGATCGCGCCGAACGACTTCCGCATCAGCGACGCGGGTAACCCGGGTGACACCACGCGCATCGCGACCAGTCCCCACGTGGCCTACAACAGCACCAATCAGGAATATCTCGTGGTCTGGCACGCCGACGACCTCACGGTCGACAACGACACCGAGATCTTCGGCCAGCGGATCACCGCCGCGACGGGTTTGGAAATCGGCACGAGCGACTTCCGCATCAGCGACATGGGTCCCGAAAACAACGCGGAGTATCGAGGGTTGAATCCCAGAGTCGCTTACAAACCCACCCGGAACGAGTAACGCGTCGTGTGGGTTGGCAACGAAACGTCCACGGGGAACAACCTGTTCGTCTTCGAGATCTACGGCCAGCGCCTCGCCGGTGCGACCGGCGACCACCTCGGGACCAACGATTTCCGGATCAGCGACATGGGCGACGACTCGGCCTTTCTGGTCGCCACCCGTCCCGACGTTTCCTGGTCGGCGGCCGCGAACGAATACCTGGTCGTCTGGTACGGCGACGACACCGTCGACGGCGAGAACGAGATCTGGGGGCAGCGCCTGAGCCCCTCGGGGGCCGAGATCGGAATCAACGACTTCCGGCTGAGCAGCATGGGCCCGGACGGAAATCCCGCCTACACCGCGCTCAATCCGAGGGTCGCCTTCGGCGCCGGAGGACTTGCGCTCGTCGTCTGGCAATCGGACGACAATTCGGGTGATCTCGTCGACAACGAGTTCGAAATTTATGGTCAGTTCTACCAGGTGGACTCCTCGTCCATACGAGGCGATTTCAATGCCGACGGAAACGTCGATCTCCTCTGGCGCAACTACGACTCCGGTGAGGTGAACGTATGGTTTCTCAACGGGACCACGTACCTCGGAGGATCGAGTCTGTTCACCGTAACCGACCCGAACTGGCGAATCGAGGGGACGGGCGATTTCAACGGCGACGGGAGCTCCGATCTGATCTGGCGTCACTACGCGAGCGGCACGGTGAGCGTCTGGTTCCTGAACGGGACGACGTATCTCGGTGGGGCCAGTCTGTTCACGGTCCCAGACCTGAACTGGAAGATTCAGGCCGTGGGAGATTTCAACGGCGACGGGAAGGACGATCTGATCTGGCGGAACTACGCGACGGGGGCGGTGAACGTCTGGTTCCTGAACGGGACGACGTATCTCGGCGGGGCGAACCTGTTCACGGTGGCGGACCCGAACTGGCGGATCGAAGTCGCCGGCGACTTCAACGGGGACGGAAAGAACGATCTGATCTGGCGGAACTACTCGAGCGGAGCGGTGAACGTCTGGTATCTGAACGGGACGACGTACCTCGGCGGAGTGAGCCTGTTCACGGTGGCCGGCGCGGACTGGGACATCGAGGCGGCCGGCGATTACAACGGAGACGGGAACAACGACCTGATCTGGCGAAACTACTGGACCGGGGCGGTGAACGTCTGGTTCCTGAACGGATCGACGTATCTGGGCGGCGCGACGATGTTCAACGTCCCCAACCCGGATTGGGAGATCGCCGGACCGAGGTGACGGAACGCCCATTCTCCGAGTGGATCGCGTGCGGCGTCAGTGGCGGGGCGACTTCCCAGCGAGTTGCAGACCGCCTCGAGCTCGACGCGTCGGCCGGGCTGGGTCGTCGTGCATCGTCACGAACGGCCCTCCCGCTCCTGCTGTCGCTTCTGCTGATCGGGTGCGCGGCCGGAACCGTCGATTCTCCCGCGAGTTCCTCTGCTGCCGGTGCCGAGGTCGCCTCTCCGGTTTTCCGGAGCTTCGACCACGGCCTTCCGCGATCGGGCCAGTGGAGAAACGGCTTCGCGATCGCCGACATGAACGGCGACGGATGGCCGGACCTGGTTCACGGGCCGGCTCGCAAGGGCCACCGGCTTCCCTCCATCTTCCTCGGAGACGGGCGCGGATCGTGGAAGCTCTGGACCGATGCGACTTTTCCTCCGTTGCCCTACGACTACGGCGACGTTGCCGTCGCCGACTTCGACGGAGATGGATCTCCGGACCTTGCGCTCGCCGCTCACCTTAGAGGCGTGGTCGTGCTTCTCCACGACGGCGAGGGAGCGTTCAGTTTGCTGCCGGGCGGTCCGCAGCTCCAGCCTCCGGGGGAGGGATTCTCTTCGCGCGCGCTCACGGTCGTCGACTGGAACGGAGATGGCCGTCCCGATCTGGCGGCACTGAGCGACGGGCCGCAGCCGTTCCGAGGCGGCGACCAGGCGGACCTCGGTGTCCGCATCTTCCTGAACGACGAGCCGGCGTGGAGAGTGATCGGGTCCGAGGGAGAGGATCGCGTCTTCGGAGATCACATCGATGCAGGGGACGCGAACGGCGACGGACGGGCAGACGTGCTGATCGCCTCCAACTCCGTGGGAAACCGTGATCTCCTCAGGCTCGGTGCCGAGCAAGGCTGGCTCGTCGGCGAAGTGAGCGGGTTGCCGGAGAGAGTCTGGGTTCCGGCGGTGGCTCTGAGCGATCTCGATGAGGACGGCACGGACGAGCTGATCCTCGGCTCGCAGGATCTGGCGCTCGAGGAACGGCCGGGACGGCTCGATGTCGTGGTGTTCGCCGAGCGCGGGGTCCGCTCGGTCGAGGTTGCGCGTCTGCGGGAGGGAGAGATGCCGACCGCCGTGGCGGCGGGAGACGTGGACGGCGATGGCGTGAAGGATCTGGTCGTCGGCACCGATGACGGGCGCGTGTCGGTGTATGCCGGACATCCCGGTCTGCGTTTCTCCGGCGCTACGGAGCTCGAGGCCGGCGATCTGCGCGGGTGCCGTGTCTACGGTCTGGTGGTGGCCGACGTGGATGGAGAGCCGGGCCGGGAGATCGTGGCGAGCTTCGCGGGTGAGCCGAGCGCGTTCGCGGGGGAAGTGCGGTGCGCGAGCGGCGGAGGACTGGCGATCTGGACGTTGCGGAGCGGAGAGAGGCGCGTGGTAGAGTAAGGAAACCCGAAGAGAACGCGCGTCGGCCCGGTTTCCGGCTCCGGGCGAGGGTCTCCGTCATGCGAACATCCATTCAGGCGCTGATCGTCTTTCTCGTGGCTGCGTCCCCGACGTGGGCGGCATTCGGCACGATCGACAATACCCCGGCCGCGACGCTGCTCTACCCGTACTTCGAAGTCGATCTGAGCAGCAGCCAGGGGAACACGACGCTGATCGCGATTCAGAACACGTCCGCGGCCGCCGCCCTGACGAAGGTGATCCTCTGGACGGATGCCTCGGTGCCGGTGCTGGATTTCCACGTGTATCTGACCGGATTCGACGTGATCACGATCAATGTGCGGGATTTGCTCTCCGGCAACCTTCCGGCCACGCTTGGGGATGGTTCCGGATGCGACGGCTTCATGCCGCCTCCGGCGATGACGTCCACGGAGATCGCCGACCTGAGAGCTGCTTTGACTGGCGCGATGATGTCGAGCGGAGACTGCGCGGGATTCCCCTATGGCGACGACGTCGCCCGCGGCTACATCACGGTGGACTCGGTGGACGTGTGCAGCGCCTTCATTCCTCATGACGCGGAATACTTCGCCGACGACTCGTCGCGGATCGTGGACGATTCGAACATCCTGATCGGAGACTACTTTTTCATCGACCCGGCGAACAATTTCGCGCAGGGAGAGCGGGCTGTGCACATCGAGGCGTCGTCGACGAATCTGACACCGGGGGATTACTCCTTCTACGGCCGCTACGTCTCCTTCAGCGGAACCGACAGGCGGGAGCCTCTGCCGAGACAGTGGGCGACTCCCTACACGTCCAATCAGACTCAGCTCGTCGCATGGCGCGACTCGAAATCCGTGCAGAACCCGTTCAACTGCTTTGTGTTGCCGCCGTGGTATCCGCTCTCGGAGCAGCAGGTCGTTGTCTTCGACGCTCAGGAGAATCCCGGCGCCGCGCCCGAATCCCCCGTCTTTCCGCTCGAGACGGGGAGAGCGGACGTGGGCCCGGGCCAGCGCCTTCCGACGACGGCCAAGATGGGATGGGCGTTTCTCGATCTCCATCACGTCGTGCTGTCGGACATCACCTCG
>CAZTTI010000589.1:0-10096 GCA_964615925.1 uncultured Solibacteraceae bacterium | reverse complement strand
GCGGCTTCGTTGACCGTCGTCCATCCCATCCCCGCGTAGAGGTACCCGGTCGCGAACGTCGTCGGGGTGATCCCGCCGAGTCCCATGCGCCGCTCGGGTGAGTGGATGAATCGGCGGGCCTGCCGGTAGTTTTCCGGCGTGAGGCCGCGGGCGAAGTTCAACGCCGCCCCCGCGACGTGGGAGTGGACATCGACCCCTCCGGGAAAGACGATCATCCCCGTGGCGTCGATGGTCCTGCCGCCCTCGGCCGAATCGACGATCCGGCCGTCGCTGATCACGATGTCCTTGACGACTCCGTCGATCCCGTTGGCCGGGTCGTAAACGGTGCCGCCCGTTATCCGCAGCACGGACTTACTCATCAGAAACTTTCGAGAAGACTTTCGAATTCAGAACGTTCAGACCGCGTTTCCGGAACGGCTCAGGCCATTGCCACCGGCTGTTCCGATTCGTAGGGAATCCACGCCGGCTTCTTCGCCACGGCCTCGCGGATTCGACGGACGACATCCTCGTCGGTCGGGTACGGCGATTTGAGAGCCGGACCGAGCGGAAGAGGGATCTCGTCCATTCTGTAGGCCGTGCCCGGCGCGCTGACGCCGGTTGTGGCCGTCGTGATATGCACCCGGGACAACCGGCTCGTGTGGGTCACCTTCGGATCGAGCACGATCGTCGGCGTCGAGCGCAGGTGCTCGATGGCCGGCTGGGGCATCGTCGCTCCCGGGTCCGCCCCGAGAATGAGCGACGCGTCGTTGTCGCCGCGCACGAGTAGATCGACCGTGGAGAACTCTCCGGGGTTGTACCGCGGATAGCCGCGGGAGAGATTCACCCCGAACGGGTAACCGGTCGTGTACCGCAGGACGACGTCGGCTCCGGTGACGTTGCCGTGCCCCCGCATCGGCATCGCGACGAACTTCGTGAACGTGTTCATTTCCGCGGCGAGCTGGAGCAGCGCTCCCGAGTTCATGTGCTTTCCGCGGGTCATGGAAAGCCCCATGCCGAAGAACATCACGCCGAACTTCGCCTTCTTCATCCGGGAGACCAGATCGGTGAGCTGGTCCATTGTCAAGCCGGTCTCGGCGACGGCATTTTCGTCGACGCGCTGGTCCTTGATGAGCGCGCGCAGCGTCGTCAGGACCTCGAAGTCCTTCCCCGGACGGACCTGGAGGAAGATGTCCGCGGCCTTGGCGCTGGGCGTCTCTCGAATGTCGACGAGAACGGCCGTCCGCCCCTTCCGGCCGTCGGGCACAAATCTCCCCTTAGGGGTCAGGCTGTACTTGGTGAAGTGCCGCGGGTGGCACTCCGCCGGATTCCCGCCCCAGAAGATGAGGAAGTCCGCCCTATTCGTGACTTCGCCGAGCGTACAACTGACCTTGCCCCCCAACTGGGCGGCAATCTCGGTTGGGCCGTGTCAAAGCGAGGTGTGGCTGTCGACCACACCTCCGACCAGCTCGGCGAGAGCGACGGCTTGCCTCTGTGCTTCGCACGTCGTGTTGCTGAGCCCGTAAACCAGCGGCATGTTGGCCTGATAGAGGTACTCCGCGGCCGCCTCGATGGCGTCATCCAGGCTTGCGGGTTTCCCGTCGATCAGGGCATCCGGGTACAGGCGCTCCGCCGTGTGATTCAGGAACCACGACTTCCCGAGGCTGCACGCGCGCTTGGCCTCGACGATGCGGTCCCCCTCGGCGTGCAACTCGATATCGTCACACACACATCCGCAAAACGTGCACGTGGCGTTCTCGACGACGTTGACGTCCAGAGATTGACTCAACGATGACTCCTTCGGATCAACTGACTTTCAACGATTAACGATCAGGCTGTTCGTTCGATGCCGGTCCGCCCTCACGGGGCGGCCAGACGAACGTTCAGCCCAGGTCCCGGCCGGGAAAGCTCCCGCGGATCCGTCGCGGCTGATACCGTCCCGCCTCGATCATCTCCCAGGCGGAGACGCGCTCTCGAGCGGCATCCAACTCGGGGGAATCCATCTGCGGGTCGGCGTTCACCGGACTTTCGAACGTGCGCATGTCGGACCTCCAAAAATCACAGCGGGGCGTCGACGGGCGCTTCCACCGGCCCGTCGGCCGGGGTCACCTCGACCTCCCAACCTTTGGATGTCGGCATTCCCGTGCCATCGGTATACCGGCCCATCAGGTGGCAGGTGGGCGGTCCATAGGGAACGATGATCATTCCCATCGGCCCCTTGCCCGCGACACACTTGAACGTGGCTTCGCCGTAGTCGGACTTGACCCGGACATTCGTGCCGGAAACGATCCCGGCTTCCTCCATGTCGTCGGGATGCATGCTCAACGTTTCGACGATGGCCCGGTACTCCTCGCCATCTTTGCCGACGTTGATTTGCTGACCCTGTTTGGTCGTCCGTACCGCATTCATTAAAAAGCGTTTAGAGCCCTGCTCCACGGAATTCACACCTCGCTCGACCGAAACGAGGATCTTACCACGCCCGCCGAACCGCGGTCATCCCCCCGGGCCAGGTATCGAGGAGCGCGTATATCCGCTGGGCCCGTTCGACGAGGGCGGCGTAACACGACGCCTCGTTCCCGGCGGTGGCGAAGACCGTGCACACGGGACGGCCCGCCGGAATCCGGCTCCCGGGCCGGGGAATGTCCCGGACCTCGCCGTTCGCGCGGCTCCCCATGGACGTGTCCACGATCGTCACGTCGTTCCGCGCGAAGACGCAGGCTTTTCCGATTGCCCCGGGCGGACCTTCAGAAGGATTGTTGGAAAACAGACGTCCCGAGGTGCAGGCCTCGGCGTGGACGGCGAACACGGATCCTCCCGAAGCCCGTACGAACAACTCCATCAATTCCATGGATGCACACCACCGGGGATTGATCTCGACCGGATACGGAACATCACCCGACACCACGAAATCGATGCCGTTGACCCCGACGAGGCCGAAACGCTTCGCTGCCGTCTCGGCGAGGTGCAGTGCGGCGCCGGCGAGTTTCGATGGTAATTTCGACCACACGCTGCCCACGTACTGGAACCCCCGGGCGCCGAACTCCGGGTCGCCGATGATCTGGCGGGTGATCCCGAGAGGAAAAACCCGGCCCGACGCGGCCACGAATGCGATCGAGGCCGATTCACCCGGAACGAACTCCTGCAGGTACGTTCCCGGCGGAATGCTCCCGATCCCGCTCCATCGCATGACGCCATGTCCGCCACCGGCACCGATCGGCTTCACGAGCCAGGTACCCGGCGGCGCGGGTTCATTCGGACGACGCCAAATGGCGGGTACCGGATGCGCTCCCTCGGTAAAAGCCTGAAAGACCTGTTCCGGATCACGAACGCGTTCGAGGACTTCCGGCGAGTTTCCCCAGAGCTCGCGTCCGGCTGCGAGACGCGCGACCGCCGCGGGATGATTCTCGAACCCGGAGAGGTACACAACGGCGTCACATTCGATCGCGCGCGATGCTTCAGCCGCAGCGTCAGCGGAATAAGGCCCCGGGAGTGTCAGGGCGACAACGCCGGCGTGCTGATCCAGATCCCTGAAGGCGTCGATGGCCGTTGTCGAAAAGCCCGCGAGGGCCGCAGACTCCGCCGCGGCGCGCGTGGAAACGCCCGCGATCAGAACCCGGGTTGGCACTAGGCGCCGAGTTCCTTCGCCACCTGGTCGATCGATTCCGCGTCGAGCACGAGGTCGTTTTGTTCGAACAGCCGGCTGATCGACGCGCGGTGAATCTTCATCTTGAGGTTCCCGACTCCGAGCGCGCCGAAAACCGCCACGCCGTCGCGAACCTTCCCGTTGTCGGTCACCTCCACTCCCTCGATTCCCAATGGCGGAACGGCGTTGACGTCCGCCGCGGCTTCGAGACCGGCACGCCCGGCCCACGCCGCGCTCGGGACCAGGCAGATCCCGGCGCCTCCCGCATTGAGCAGGAGGCCGGCGCTTTCGAGGACCTCGTTGGCCTGGGACTTGTCCGTCATGTGAACGGCGGAGATCTTTCCGCCGAATCGTTCCCGGGTCGAAGCGGCCACCCGTTCGGCATGGTCGATCCGTCTGGAGGTCAACACGACTTCCGCGCCGCGCGACGCCAGCAAGCCCGCCGCGCGGACGCCCACCGGCCCCGTACCCGCCGTAATGACGGCCCGCTTCTCGTCCACTCCACCCGCGGCCTTCTCGAGCTTCTGGACGGCCGCCACCGCCGTCGTGTTGGAGCCGTTCGAGTCGAGCATGACGGACACGCGCATGGGCCCGAAGAAGCTACCGAGAACTGCGGCGAAGAGTTCTTCGCCTGCGGCCATGTCCGTGCCACCGATGAAGATCGCCGTGTTGTGGAGATCTTTCGGTCCGCGCGTGAAGATGCATCCGTGAACGAGATCGCGCACGGCGTCGGGAGTCACTCCTCCGTAGCTCAGGATCCGGTCGACGCCGGAATCGTAAGCCACGACCTGATCGAACACGCTCGGATGGGGAGAAGTGTCGAGTTGAAGCAGCAGTTTTTGCATCGGAATACCCGGACGATCGAAAGGAATGGAAGCGCGGATCCGCTCGTGCTCGAAGCGGACCCGCGCTTTCCACGAAAGAGCGTGGTGGCCTTATTTGGGGCTGAACGGATGTTTCGCGGTCTTAGCTCCCGCCAAAACGTCGGCCACGGACGGCTTCCCGGACAGAGCGCGCTGGATCGACTCCTTGGTGGCCTGGTAGTTGTAGTCGAAGATCTTCGTATCGTCTTCGGCCTGCCAGTGAATGAACACTCCGACGAGAATACACATATCGTCCGCTTTGTCTTTCGGGATGACGCCGCTCTCCAGGCTGTCCACCACGGCGCGGGCCACGGCGGCCTGGGCGGGACCGAACATCTGGACCGCCTGCTTGGAGCCCTTGATCGTCACCTTATTGAAGAGGATCGTGTCGGGCTTGCAGGGCAGATTGGGCGCCACGACCGCAAGCAGCGACGTGAAACCGTCCTTGTTGTTGGCCAGGGCGTTGCAGAACGCCGTGCCGGCGGGGCCCGTCTTCGAGCCGATGATCAGGTCGATGTGCGCGACTTCATTGCCGTCGCCCACCAGCGATTCACCGAGATAATAGTCGGCTGCCATGTAGAAAACTCCTTATCTGAAATCGGTCGGGGTGGCCCCGCCGACCATATTGGGCTCTTCCGGAACGAAACGTTCCGGCTCCAAACCTGACTCGTGACGCCGCCAATAGACGGAACTTCACGCCAGGCCACTACGGAAAATGGCGGGAGTATACCACACGTGTGAGAGCGTGCTGGTTCAGGTCAGGCCCGGATCTTCAGATCCGGCGCGGCCCTCACCGTATCCCTCCATACACGCGCGCCCTCGGTTCGAAACGGCCCCTCGTAGACGCCTGCACGGTCTCCGAGGTGGCCCCGGACTCTGGCCGAGAGTTCGCGGCCGGTATCTTCGTTCGACGCGATTCCGTAGACGGCAGGGCCCCACGAACTCTGGCCCACGCCGGGTACTCCCCACTGCCGCATCGCGTGGACGAGCGACGCGCTCGCCCCCGAAGCGAAGACTCCGCCCTGGGCGGAGGCGAACCATCGGCCCGTGATTTCCTGGATCCGGGTCAGCGCTCTCCCGAACGTTTCGAGATCGTGCTCTGCGAGGGCCGGCAGAAGTCCCATGAGGACGAGGTGGGAGACCTCGTGGACTTCCCCTTCTCCGGGACGCGGGAGGTTCCGGAATGCCCACGCCTCGGACTCGCCGCTCAAGCCCGGAGGAGCGTCGGGAACGCCGACGACACACCACCACTCGGAAGGAAACGGCATCCGGGCAATCAGGGGAGCCACCTCGATCCCGTCGCGGCGGCGGCCGCCTTCGACCACGATTCCGTCGCGGCGGCGGCCGCCTTCGACCACGAGCCCTCCTCCGGCGAACGTCCATGTCCCGATCGCGGAGCGCTTCGCCCGGCCGACAGCACGCGCCAGTTCGGCCGGATCCACTTCCAGTCCGTGAACTTCGGCGAGCGCCCGCCCCACGGCCAGAGCCGTCTGCGTCCCCGACCCCAGCCCGGCGTGGCTGGGTATCGATTCCTCCACCGTCAGCCGCGCGCCCTGCCCGAGACCGAAATAGTCGAGAAACCGGCGGGCGAACTTTTCCGTGCGTTCAGGCTCCGGACCGCAAACCTCGAGCGTGTCCGACGCCGATGCGGAAACGATGACGCTCGGGGAGGGCGCCGCGGCCCCGACGCCCCCGAACCACCGTCCGAACGCCCCACGAAGATCCAGAACGCCGAAATGCAATCGGGCAGGCGCCTCGACCCAGACTCGTTCGGCCGCCACTTTCATGGCTTCAGGCACCCGTCACGGCCATACTGCGAACGAACGAGGTGATGGTCTCCATCGCCTCGAACTCCCGGGGACCGGCGGTCTTGTCGACGATGATCCAGAGCCGTTCCAACTCACTCTCGACGAAGTCCCGGGAAAGGATGTGGAGGCGTGTGGCATAGATCGTTGCCTCGAGCACGGCGTGGCTGGCCCGGTTGAATCCGATGAAGTCCCGCCGAAACCCCTTGTGGACCACTCGGGTCAAGATGCGGGAGCGCGGAGGCGTGGGGTCGACGGACCCAACCTCGACCTCGCGCCACAAACAGCAATCGGCAAGAACGGCGCCACGGACCCGTTCCGCCGGAAAGGTCGGCAAATCCGGATTGCCGATCGCCGACCGGGCAAAAACGCGGACATCGTCGGTCAGGTTGATGACGGCGGAACCGGTCGCCGTCACGTTGGGATAGGTCGCCGTCTCGATGAAGGGTTTGAGGACGATGGTGTCGTCCCCCCACTCCACACCCATCGGCGCGCAATTCACCACGCCTTTTGAATCGATGCTGGTGACGATGGATTCGATGATCACAAAACCTGCCAAACCTCGGCCCCGGCGCCGACTCGACCGCTTGCGGGGAGAACCGGAGTTTAGGCAGCCGCGAGCAGAGGAGTCAAGGATCGCGCGGTTTTCCGCACGAAGCCGCAGAAAAGAAAATTTGGGGGGAGGCCCGCATCGGCTGTAGAGTTTCAGGAGACGGTACGAGGACTTTGGTAGCCATCAGCGAAGGAGACAGCAAGCAATGAAAAATGCGTTACTGCTTGCCCTCGCCGTGCTTGTTCCGAGTGGAAGCGCTTCCGCCCAACTCCAGGCGCCCGGCGAGGACAACACGCCGGCGGTGGGCACGATGGCGCCAGACTACGGACTCGACGGCCTCCAGGGCGAGACAAAGGTGCTGCTGGCGTTTTTCCCGGCAGCATTCACCCCGGGTTGAACGCAGGAGTTCACCGAGTTCGGTGAGAGGTATTCTGAGTTTCAGAACCTGGGAATCGAAATCGTCGGCATCTCCCGGGATGCGGCGGACCGGCAGCGCGAATTCGCGGAATCCGTAAGCACTCCGAACCCGTTCGTCAGCGACGAGAACGGAGCCATCATCGAACGCTTCGGCGCATCGAGCGCCCGGGGCTCCGCCAGCCGCTTCTATTTTCTCCTCGACGAAGACGGGACGGTCATCTGGAAGGACACGACGGGACGCCTGCTCCCGGTCGAGGTCCTGCTTTCCCAGTTGACCGAGGCCGTCGGCGGATAGGTGACCCGCCGTCCGGCGCCCTCGACGGGGGACCGGACGGCGTGATCACGCTCCAAGCGCTCGGGCCACGACGCGGGCGGAGTTTCGACCTGACGCACCCATCACCCCGCCTCCCGGGTGCGCGCCCGAACCGCAAAGATAGAGATCACGAACCGGCGTCTCGTAACCGGCCCATCCCGGCGCCGGACGGTTCGAAAACATCTGCTCGAGCGCCAGTTCGCCCTGAAAAATGTTGCCTTCGGTCAGGCCGAAGGTCCGCTCGATGTCGAGAGGTGTCAAAACCTGGCGGCCAACGATGAGGCCGGGAAGGTTCGGGGCGTATTCGGCGAGCGTCTCGATGACGTTTCGGCCGAATTCCTCACGCCGGGTGTCCCAATCCCCTACGGCGAGGTGATACGGCGCATATTGGACGAAACACGACATCACGTGCTTGCCCGGAGGCGCGACCGTATCGTCGGTCATGCTCGGGATCACGATGTCCAGGTATGGGCGACGGGAGAACCGCCCGTATTTCGCATCGTCGTATGCCCTTTCCATGTAATCCACGCTCGGAGAGATCGAGATCGCGCCGGCCAGGTGCCGACCCGGACCAGGAAGACAGCGGAACTCGGGAAGCCCGTCGAGCGCCAGGTTGACTTTCCCCGAAGACCCGCGGAAACGATAACGCTGGATCGCCGCGACGAAGTCTGAGGGGAGATGCTCCTCGCCGACCAGGCGAAGAAACGTCTGCCGCGGATCGAGGCTCGATGAGACGGCTCTCGAGGCGATCTCCTCACCGGTCTCGAGAACGACACCGGCAACGCGCCCCTGTTGGATACGGGCGTGATCGACCGGAGATTCGGTGCGGATGTCCACGCCCGACGCGCGGGCCGCGGCTGCAATCGCTTCGGAGACCGCCCCCATCCCGCCGCGAGCCAGCCCCCAAGCGCGATACACGCCGTCGATCTCGCCCATGTAGTGGTGCAGCAGGACGTAGGCCGTGCCGGGAGAGCGAACCCCGAGAAACGTCCCGATAATGCCCGACGCGGCCATTGTGGCCTTGAGCGCGTCGGTCTCGAACCAGTCGTCCAGGAAATCCGCCGCCGACATCGCCATGAGACGCAGAAACAGGTCGCGATCCGAGGCGGAGAGACTTCGATACCGCAACAGCGTCCCGCCGATGTCCCGAACGCCGGCCCAACCCGGATTCCGGACGTCGGGCGGCGCATGGTCGAGCAGGGGCTGAACGAACTGACCCATCCGAACCATGGCCTTCCCGTAGTCCGGGTAGGCCTCGGCGTCAGCCGGTGAGTGCCGGGCGATCTCGCGCCGAGTGGCTCGGGAATCGCCGGTTCGCCAGACGTAGTCGCCATCGAGAGGCGTGAACGTTCCGTCGAGAGGCAGAAT
Source organism: uncultured Solibacteraceae bacterium (assembly GCA_964615925.1). Classification (GTDB taxonomy): domain Bacteria; phylum Acidobacteriota; class Terriglobia; order 20CM-2-55-15; family 20CM-2-55-15; genus JAJEDW01. The sequence continues at coordinate 1,158 of CAZTTI010000589.1, read as the reverse complement.
CTGGAGGCCGTGGCGGCCCAGGTCGAGGTCGCGTATGATCTCGGGCCGGAGGAGCGAGACAACGTAGGACGCAACGGAGAAGCGAAACCCCGGCACGACTTCCTCGGTGACCGCCGCGCCGCCCAGCACGTGGCGGCGTTCGACGACGAGAACGCGCAATCCGGAGCGGCCCAGGTACGCGGCGTGGACCAGACCATTGTGGCCGCCGCCGATCACGATCACGTCATAGGGTCGAACCATATCCCGGACGGACTCCCTCAAACGGCCGGCGTCGAAAGGACATCGTGGAGTTGGTCCACCAACCAGTCGATCTCGGTTTCTTCGATGATCAGCGGAGGTGCCAGCCGAATCACCCGGCCGTGGGTGTCTTTGGTCAGGATTCCCCGTTCGAGCAAGCGTTCGCAGTACGCGCGCGCCGGGCCCGCGTCGTCGTGAATTTCGATCCCGGCGAGCAGGCCACGGCCCCGGATCTCTTTCACCGTGTCGACGGTGCGCGAGCGCAAGCCATCGATGAGGCGGGCTCCGAGAACCCGGGACCGCTCCGCGAGTCCTTCCTCCAACAGCACCTCCAGGGCGCGTTCTCCGACGGCCGCGGCCAGCGGGTTGCCACCGAACGTGCTTCCGTGATGACCGGGCCCGATGACGTCCATGACCTCGTGATCGGCAGCGACCGCCGATACCGGATACACGCCTCCGCCAAGGGCCTTCCCGACGATGAGAACATCCGGATCAGCACCGGTCTCGTGATGATGCGCGAAGAGATGGCCCGTGCGCCCGAGCCCGGTCTGAATCTCGTCGAGAACGAGCAGGACATTCCGATCACGCGCGATCCGTCGAACGCGGGAGAGGTATCCGTCGGGAGGGATCAGGATCCCGGCCTCGGCCTGGATCGGTTCGACGAGCAACGCAACCGTGTTGGGAGTGATCGCGGCCTCGAACTGATCGGCATCGCCGAAGTCGACCATGCGAAAACCGGGAGAAAACGGACCGAATCCCTCGCGCGCCTCCGCGTCACTGGAAAAGCCCACGATCGTCGTCGTCCGCCCGTGGAAATTGTTCCGGCAGACGACGATCTCCGCCTCCCCGGACGGAACGCCCTTCCTCTCGTAACCCCACTTCCGGACGACCTTGATCGCGGTTTCGACCGCCTCGGCCCCC
>CAZTTI010000588.1:0-6760 GCA_964615925.1 uncultured Solibacteraceae bacterium | reverse complement strand
TCAGATCGGATCGATTCGGAAGGCCGTTTCTGATCGCCAGGGAATTCCAACCTCGGATCACCGGCTGTTCAATTCGCGCATCCTGCGCTGACCAATGGCGACTCCGCAAGCGTCGCCGCTAATGGCGACTCTGCAAGCGTCGCCGCGCGCCTATTGAGAGTACGTGATCCGGTAGATCTTGCCCTGTTGATCGTCGGAGACCAGGAGCGATCCGTCGGGCAGTTGAAGGACGTCGGCCGGGCGCCCGATGGTTTGTCCACCCGTACGGAACCCGTGCGCAAAGACCTCCTGGCCCGAGGCGTAACCATCCTGCACGTGGACGACGGCGATCCGGTACCCGATGGGCGCGGATGGACGGTTCCAGGAGCCGTGTTCAGCCACGAAAATCGATCCACGGTAGATCTCGGGGAACATCTCGCCCGTGTAGAACGTCATCCCGATGGCGGCCACGTGCGGCCCCATCTTCGCGACTGGAGCGCGATAGTCGGCGCAGGAACGCCCCACCCCTTGCTCGGGATCGAGCAGGTCGCCCTGGTGACAGAAGGGGAACCCGAAGTGTTGTCCGGCTTCGGTGGCGTGGTTCAGTTCGTCGCTGGGAAGGTTGTTGCCGAGCAGGTCCCGCCCGTTGTCGGTGAACCAGAGCGTGCCGTCGCTGGGATCGAAGTCCATGCCGACCGAATTGCGCACACCCCGGGCATAGATCTCGAAATCTCCGTTGACCTGATCCGGATCGACCCGGATGATGGTCCCCCACGGATCCCGTTCCTCCCCGATGTTCTGCGGGTAACCCAGAGTCGTGTACAACATCCCGTCGGGACCGACATCGAGATACTTCCAGCTATGGTTGAATCCTTCGACTGGAAGCTCAACCACAACAATGGGATCGGGTGGATCTGACAGACGGCTCAAAATGCCGTTGTACCGAGTGATCCGGTTCTGCTCGGCCACGTAGAGCGCGCCATCGAGGAACGCCACGCCGTGGGGAACCGTCATCCCCTCGAAGACCGTGATGACGTCGTCGGCGCGAAAGTCGCCGTTGGTATCGCGCACCGCAAAGACCTTGTCTCCGCCACCGGCGCCTCCGGGACCCGGGCCGCCGAAACCGAAACTTCCCACGAACAGCGTTCCGTCGGGCGCGAGGGCCATCTGCCGTGCGCTCGGGACGTTTTCGGCATACATCTGGATCTGGAATCCATCGGGCAGGTGGATCGTTGCGAGGTCGATCGGCGGAGGCGGCCCTCCGCGCTGGGCCTCGGCCCGAACGGCTGAAAAGATACCGAGGGCGAGGGCGCACGCGGCCAGGGCAAGCGTAAATCGGCTTCTCATCGAAATTCGGTCCTCCGTGTGGTTGGGGCGATTCACCATGATAGTCGTCGACGAAAGCGATTTCAAAACGCTTTATAATGACGGGTTCAACCCACACAGCCAGGGGGAGTCTGATCGAGATGGTCGTTTTACCGCGCAGTGAAATCAAACGTTCGAAACTCGGGGCGTTCCTGACGTTGATCGTAGGAGTTTTCGCGATCGGCAGTGCATGGACGTTGTATGCCGAAGCGGGCGCCGGAGGACAGGCCGCCCTGGTCCTCGTGGCCATCGCCGCCCTCGCCGCGATCGCGCTCGCGTCGATCCAGATCCTGTCCCACCGTCACCGGAGCCGCGCGGTGATCTTCCACGACGGCGAGCAGTTCGTCGTCGCGACCAATCACCTCCACGAGGGGTTCAAGCTCCGCTTCTTCCGCGACATCCTGAACGAAAACATCACGAGCTTCAGCGACGAGGAACGCGAGCGGTGGAACGCGTTGAACCGGGTCGGCTACCATGCCGTGTTCCGCGTCCACAACGTGCGGAAGCCCGTGCTGTTGCCGCTGTGTTTCATGGTGTTCGACGAGGTGTTCACGGTGGACCATTCCCGGCGATGGGATTACTTCAACAGCACGAACACGTCCGAGCCCACGTTCTCCGATCGCGGCGTCGGGCCGTTCGACATCGACCTCGTGCTCCCCGACACGAAATAGCCGGTTTCAGAACCAATCGGGCATTTCGTCGTCCGGGGTCCGCAGGCCGGAGAGCAGACGGTCCACGCCTTTCCCGGCCAGCCCTCCCAACACGAACCACTGGAGCGTTCCCAGCCCGGCCGAGGCGGCGACGAAGACCGGGAATATGGCCCCTGCGCCGGTGCCGAGCGCATCGAGGACGCCGAGGACGCCCAGAACCGTCACCGCCGCCAGCGTGTCGAAGACCAGGAACACTCGCCAGAAATCCGGGTCGTTGAAGAGAAACGCCGTAAACGATCCCCCGCCCGCCGGGGATGACGTCTCCCGGAAGTCGACGTACGCCAGGACCAGAAATCCGCCCAGCAGGATGACGTGCCCGATGGCCGAGGCAACGGCGGCTCGCCGCCAGAAAGGCGAGGTCCGCATGCCGAACAGGTCCAGCCACATCATCGTCGAATACAGGCTGGAGATCAGCAGGAGGGAAAGAAGGACGATCACGACGGTGCTCGGCATATCCGTATGTAGTGTATCGTGATCGGCATGCGCGTTCGACTCCTCGTCCTCCTCGGCCTCGCGCAGGGGATGGTGCTCTGGACCGTGCTCGAGGCCCGCGCCCACGAATTCTCGACCAGCTATTCGGTGATTGCCGTCGACGGCCCGAACGTCGAGGCCCGGTTCGTCATCAACGGGACCGAACTCCACAACGGCCCCACGCTGGATACCGACGGCGACGATCGCGTGACCGAGGACGAAGTCCTCGCGGGCCTGGACCGCTTCGCCGAGGCCATCGTTGCGCATTACGACGTATCGATCCCCGGATCCAGCCCACGCGTGCCGGAACTGGCCGGTTGGCGCTTCGTCGCCCCGAGCGTCCTCGAGCTGACGTTCGCGTACACGTTCGATCAGGACGCCAACGACCTGCACGTCGTGTCGCGGCTGGATCAGGTGACGCAGGCCAATCACAGTCACCTCATACAGATCGGCGCCGACGCCGAAGCGCGGCAGGCCATCCTGACGCGCGACGTCCCCGAAATCACGATTGACTACGCCGCGGGGATTCCGCTCTCGGTGACGGCGTATGAGTTCCTGTTCCTCGGGATCGAGCACATTGCCGTGGGCTACGATCACCTGGCGTTCCTGGCGGGAGTCATCATGGCGACGACGGCACTCGGTTCCCTGGTGAAGATCGTCACCGCCTTCACCGTCGGGCACAGCGTCACGCTCGCGTTGGCCTCGCTCGACGTCGTCTCCTTGCCTCCGCGGTTCGTCGAGAGCGTGATCGCGCTCAGCATCGCGTACGTGGCGGCCGAGAACTTCCTGGGGCGGAAGCTGGTCGATCGCTGGATCCTGACGTTTTTCTTCGGCCTCGTCCACGGGTTCGGTTTTTCGAGCGTTCTCCGCGACCTCGGCCTCGCGCCGGGCCACATGGTCCTGTCGCTGTTCTCCTTCAACCTGGGGGTGGAGGTGGGCCAGTTGGTGTTCGTCCTCGTGCTCGTCCCTTTCCTCGTCGCGGTTGGAAAATCGCGCTGGAAGGAGCCGGTGACCGCGACCGTCTCGGTTGCGGTGATGACGCTGGGTTTCTACTGGTTCGTCGAGCGGGCCGTTTTCGGCTGAAGAACGAGGACGGGCGCTCCCCCCCCGATCGCCGCCGCTCGGCGAATGGCGATCCGGACGAACCGCACTCCGCGCTGGGCCGCCGAATCCACGCTCTCCCCGAGTGCCAGATGGGCCGCGATCGCCGACGAGAGCACGCAGCCGGTGCCGTGCGGGCTCGGCCCGGCGATCCGGCCGCCCGCGAGGTGCGCGATCCGGGAGCCATCGAAGAACACGTCGACGATCCTTTCGCCCGGCAGGTGGCCCCCGGTGATCAGCACGTGGGGCGCCCCGCGGGCGTGGAGGGCCCGGGCCGCCCGCTCCATGTCCTTTACGGTGCGGACCGGAACGCCCGTCAAACAGGCGGCTTCGTCCAGGTTCGGCGTGACGATGGAGGCCATCGGCAGGAGCCGGTTCAAGAGACAGTCGACGCCTTCGCCGGAGAGAAGTTGGGCTCCGGAGCTGGACCGGACGACGGGATCGAGGACGATCGGGCCCGCATGCCGTTCCGCCAGCGCGGCGGCCACCGCGTGAACGTTTCCCGCCGTCGAAAGCATCCCGATCTTGACCGCATGTGGACGAACATCGGCAAGGACGGCGTCGAGTTGCGCGGCCACGACGGCAGGATCGACGGGATCGATACGCCGGACCCCGGTCGTATTCTGTACGGTCAGCGCGGTGACCACCCCCATCCCGAACACGCCGATCGCGGCGAACGTCCTCAGGTCCGCCTGGACTCCCGCGCCCCCGCTCGGGTCCGATCCGGCGACGGTGAGAGCGGTCGAGACGCCGCTTCCCGGAGCTCCTGGCATGGGCCATTATAGGCGTCCCGCACCCGGAGGCGCATGCCCGCGGCTCTGATACAATCCCTTCGTGCGACTCGCCCGGATCACAATCGCGGCGGCTGTTGGGCTCGCCGTTCCCGGCACAGACGCGCGGGCCCAGGTTCCCGCGGGCTTCCCCTACACGCCCGGAGTTCATCCCAACCCCATCGTCACGTTTGCCACGGACACCGATTTCCGGACCGTCCTCTACGAGGCCGCGCGTGAGGAAGCCGGGATCGAACTGCTCGGACTCTCCTCGCGGGTCGGCACCCGCGAGGACGTTGCCGTCACGACGGGAGAGGTCCGCGACGTCGAGATCCTCGACCGGACCACCGAGGTCCTGTTTTTCCCGGCCGTCCGGCAGCGGTTTCGTCTGACCGACGATCGGGTCGTCATTCTGTACTCGTTTCGCGATCCACGTCCCGGGGAGATTCCCGACGACGTCCTCGTGGACGTTTTGAACGGGCACGCGTTTCGTCCGGATCGGAATCCGGAGGACGCCCGGTTCGGACCCCATCCGGGGCCGGAAGACCTCGACGTCCGGGGCGTGGCCGCGTTGATGTTCGACTCCGGCGACCGAACGCCGCTCACGGTGTTCTGGCAGGAGAACGGCGTCTCCCACGTCGCCACCAGCGACACGCTCGGCCGCGAAGAATTGTTCCTCGTCATCGAGGATCTCCTGTAGACACCATGAAGATCGCGGTTACGGGTGCAACGGGGTTCATCGGAGGCGTCCTCACCTCCGAGCTCGAACAGCGCGGAATCGAGTACACCGTGATTACCCGAAGGCGCGGCGAGGCCGCAACGATTCGGCCCGGCGCCCGATCCGTCGTGGATTGGGGGACGCTTTCCGCGCGGTCGCTCGACGGGCTCGACGGCGTGATCCATATGGCGGGAGCCCCGGTCGCGCAACGTTGGACAGCGAACGCACGCCGCGAGATCCGCGAGAGCCGCGAAACGTCCACTCGCGAACTGGTCCGGGTGCTGGGACAGTGCGATCGGCCCCCTCCGGTCCTGGTCAGTTTTTCCGCTATCGGCTACTACGGCCCCACCGGCGACGAGAAACTGACTGAATCGTCGCCCCCGGGAAGCGATTTTCTCGCCGATGTCTGCGTTTTGTGGGAACGCGAGGCTCTCGCCGCGCGCGCGTTCGGGATCCGTGTGGTCAATCCACGGGTGGGCATCGTCATCGGGCCGGGCGGCGGAGCCCTGGGGCAGATGCTCCTGCCGTTCAAGCTGGGAATCGGAGGGCCGATCGGCACCGGACGCCAATGGATGTCGTGGGTTCACGTGAGCGACGTCGTGGGAATCACCCTCGAGGCCCTGTCCAACGAAGCCCTCAAGGGCCCGGTCAACGCGACCGCGCCGGATCCGGTCCGCAACCGGGAGTTCTCGAAATCCCTCGGCCGCGTCCTCCACAGGCCGGCCGTGTTGCCGACTCCGGTGTTCGGCCTCAAATTGATATTCGGAGAGTTCGCCGAGATCCTGGCGACGGGACAACGCGTCGTTCCGGCCGCGGCACTCGAGGCCGGCTACCGATTCTCCTATCCCGACCTCGAACCCGCTCTCGCTTCGGCCGTGTGACGTGAGACTCGTCGATCGCTACATCTTCCGGGAGACGACGGTCCCGGCCGTCATTGCGCTGTTCGCCCTCAGCGCGATTCTGGTCGGACGCGAAATCGGTTCGCTGCTCGAGTTCCTCGTGCGCTGGGAGCCGTCGTTCACGGAGTTCGGCCGCCTCGTCGCCACGCTGTCTCCGCCGGTGCTGACGTTCACGATCCCTACCGCCGTGCTCGTCGGCGTGTTGACCGGACTCGGGCGGATGTCGTCCGACAGCGAGAGCATCGCTTTCCGCGCCGGGGGCCTGTCCACGTGGTCGCTGCTCCGCCCCGTATTGACCCTCGGTTGCCTGGCGTGGGCGATCAACGTCGTCCTCGCCGTCTGGATCACGCCGGCATCGTTCGTCCGGCTGGAATCGATGATGCGCGAAATCGGGCAGCGTCAGCTTGCGCTCGAGGTCCAGCCGCGGGTCTTCAACGAGGATCTTCCCGGCGTCGTTCTCCACGTTCAGGAAGTCTCCCTCGACGGCCGCCGCTGGGAGGGTGTGCTGCTGGCCGACCTCCGGACCGCGGGGGAAACGCGCCTGATCGTCGCCGATTCCGCCGATCTGATCGGAGACGATAGCGGCGGCCGTTACGAGGTCCGGCTGAGCGACGGCAGCCTGCACGTGTCGTCGCGCGAGAATCCCGGCCGGTACGACCAGAGCCCGTTCGGCACGCAGACCCGGCCGATCCCGGTGGCGCTCGCATCGGCCGAAGTCCCCACCCCGGATGCGGCCGAACTGAGGCC
>CAZTTI010000587.1:0-2625 GCA_964615925.1 uncultured Solibacteraceae bacterium | reverse complement strand
CCGATCACTTGTGAAGTCACGGTGGAATTCAGGGGCCGGCAGGAGACGCGTCAGGCTTCCGGGCAGGCCGAAGAGGAAGCCACGATGACGGCCGTGAACAACGCGTGTACGCTGATCACCAACGGGCGGGACGAGTCGATGGCGTGTGGAGTTGCGGAACCCGTCTCCGTCGAGTGCTGGGAAACGGGCACGCGCTGAGGGTGTTTTCGAAGTTCAGAACACGAATCGCCGCCTGCCCTCGCGGCCCCGCCGGAATGTCGGACGCGGTTCGAGTTGTTCGTTCCGCTGCCGGCTCCATTCGACCAGGGGCATTTCCTCGAATTCCCCGGCATCGGTCAGCTCCCTGAGCGTTGGCGCTTCGCCTTCCACGAGCAGGGCCCATCTCTGCCGGAGCCGGTTACTCGAGATCGAACCGGAACGATCGTCGATTCCGAGTTCACCTTCGAGCACCGTCACCCGATGCTTCTCGACCAGGTACAGCCCGTTCTTTCGAACCGAAAAGGACAGGTCGTCGACGAGGAAACGGATGGGGATGTTTTCGTCGATGTTGTCGGCGTCGATGATCATCGCTCCTTCGAGAAGGCGCACGACAGGACTTTCGAGCGACTCGGATTCGAGCCGGATGGTCGCCGAGCCCCGGAGGCGCACGTAAGAATCGGGCCCGAGCGCGGCTTCGAATCGGCTCCCGGGCTCGCTCCTGACGACGTTGCCTTCGCCGATATGATCTTGTCCCTCGACGACGCTGGTGAGGCCGCGGGCGAACGTGATATACCCCGCGCGTGCGGAGATGATCGCGTGCTGTGCGAGCAGGACGATGAGCAGAATCTTCATCTTTCTTTTTCTATTCTCTTCGGCGATCTAACGTCAAGGCCTAAGGAAGCGTCTATTCCATCGTTTACACGACGAGGACCCGTATCAGGAGGTTTTCGATGAAGTTCACGATCTCGATCGTTTCGCTCGTGATGGCTCTTTCGGTCCCATCGGTCCTTGCCCAGGATAACCGGGCGGAACCGACGCTCTCGGTGCAGGGGAACGGCGTCGTACGGGTTCCTCCGGACGTGGCCACGGTACGGGTGGGGGTCTCCACCGAGGGTGAAAGCGCGTCGGAGGTTCAGGCGGAGGCCAACGCAGCGGCATCGGCGATTCTCGATGCGGTGCGATCGGAAGGGGTGGACGAACGTCAGGTCCAGACTGCCCGGCTGCAATTGTTTCCCATATACGCCAGTCAGGGGCCCGGTGAGAACACGACGCCCCGGATCATCGGGTACCGCGCGTCCAACACCGTGACGATTCGCATCGACGACCTCTCCCGGGTCGGCGAAGTCATCGACGCGGCGCTGGGAGCTGGGGCCAATCAGCTCCAGGGAGTCGGTTTCGGTCTCGACGACGACCGTGAAGCGCGCGAGGACGCGTTGCGGCGGGCCGTCGAGGAAGCCCGCTCGAAAGCCGAAGTGATGGCCGATGCCCTGGACGTCGATCTCGATGGAATTCTGTCGATCAACGAGGGTGGGATCTTCATCCAGCAATCGATGCCGATGGAAGCACGGTTTGCCGCGCAGGCCGATACATCCACGCCGGTTTCACCGGGCGAGGTCGAGGTTGGCGCCAGCGTATCGATCCAATACCGGATCGCTCAGTGACGGCTCAATCCTGCCGGTCTTGACGTTCCTCGACCCACGCCATCTGGATGGCCTCGAGCTTTTTCTCGTTCGAGTTCTTCGGGTCGTCGTCGAACGATTCGATCTCGGTGACCCAGCGGTGCAGGTCGGTGAACCGGACCGTCAGAGGATCCAGTTCGGGGAAGCGGTCGCACAGGGCGATCGCGACGTCCTCGGTATCGGCCCAGCCGATCTTGCGGTTCATTGGACCTCCTTTCTTCATTGGACCTCTTTGACGCGCTTGTCCTTGAGGGCGCGCGCGACGACCCCGTCCATGATGAGGCGGGCCAAGTCCATGGTGGCGTCGTTCAGTTTCTCGATGGCGTCGCGGATCTTCTGGGAATCCTCGTTCTTGACGGCATCTTCGAGGTTGCCGACAGCCGAGGCGATCGACGCCTTCTCCTCGCCGGACAGCGACCGGTACTCCTCCGAACTCGCGCCCTTCGCGCAGGCCTCGAGGACCTGACGCGCTTCGTTGCGGGCTTCGATCACGAGCCGGGCTTCGATGTCGGTTTCGGCGTGTTCGAACGACTCGAGGATCATCGTCTCCACCTGTTCGTCGGTCAACCCGTAGGTCGGCTTCACCTCGATCGACTGGAATTTTCCCGTGCGCTGCTCGAGGGCGGACACGTTCAGGATTCCATCGGCGTCGATGAGAAATTTGACCTCGATCCGGGGCAGGCCCGCCGGCATCGGGGGGATTCTTTTCAAATCGAACTCGGCGAGGCTCCGGCAGTCGGAGACCAACTCGCGTTCGCCCTGGAGGACGTGGATTTTCACGTTCGTTTGTCCTTCGACGTACGTCGTGAACGATTCGGTGGCGCTCGCCGGAATCGTGGAATTTCTGGGGATGATCTTGGACATCACGCCCCCCATCGTCTCGATGCCCAGCGACAGCGGGGTGACGTCGAGAAGGAGCGTGTCCCGGCGGCTCCCGGAGAGGATGTCGGCCTGGACGGCGGCGCCG
>CAZTTI010000586.1:0-2598 GCA_964615925.1 uncultured Solibacteraceae bacterium | reverse complement strand
CGCCGACCAGGATTAGAAACTATCCGGGGGACCTACCCGATGCTGAAGTCTTCAGTGGATTCGAATCGCTGAAACAGGGTGTGGAGCTCGGGAGGCGGCTGGACGGACGCCGGCGATGGAAAGGCGATGTCAACCCACTCGAGACGCGCATCGATCGCAATCGAGCGTTGCAACAAGACGCAAGAAACGACGAGCTTCGCACCACCGTCGGCGAACACCAACTCGCCCTCGAGGCCCGGGAACCCGACGTGCCGCACACGAACGTCGTGACCGGAATCCGCGTACGGCCACACCGACACGGCGAGCCCCGACCCCAGGACGGCTTTCAGGGCGGTCACCTCGCGCTCCACGACACGATCACCCGCGCGATCGGCCATGACGACGTGGGTGACGTTCGGACTCGTCGCCATCCACTCCACGGCATCGCGGATATTGATGCGACCCAGCACGTATCCAGGAAACAACGGGACGGTGACTCCCGATCCAGGCCGTCCCAACGGGATGAGGGGCAGGAAGGATTCGCGCGCCCGCGCGGCGATCTCGCCCGCGACGGCCTTCTCATAGCGGGCGCGCACACCGAGGGCCATCCAGGACTGGAGGTCCCTGTCGGCTTCGTCGATCGTTTCTGCCAATGCCGTCAAGTCCGTGCCCAAGGGTATTTCGTCGGAAAGCTGGCCAGCGCCGCGTTACGCGACGGTGCCCCGGGGCGATCCCGCGGCGGCGGCGAACTTCACCGGAAGACGGGGCTGGCCGATCGCCGCCATCGCCCGGACGACGTCGCGCTGGGCCGCGCTCCTGCCTTCAACCGCAGCGTGCCGCGTAACATCGTTCATCGACAGCACACCGATCGGGCGGTTGTCGGCGTCCACCACCGGCACGCGCCGGATCTGTTTGTCGCCCATCAATCGCTCCGCCGTCTCCAGCAAGTCCTCCTCGTGACACGTGACGACCTCGCGGGCCATGGCCCCGGACACGGGGATGGCGTCGAGCGCCCGGCCCTGGAGGTAACTCGCCATGCACACGTCACGATCGGTCACCATGCCCGCAATGCGCCCATCGTCGCCGACGACGGGGAGCGCGCCGCAGTCGTTTTCCCACATCAGCCGGGCCGCGCGGTTCAGGCTGTCGCTCGCGCGGCAGGCAACGACGGGTTGGCTCATGATCTCCTGTACTTTCATCGTCTTTCTCCTTGTCGTTCGTGCTGTTCCGGATCCCTGTCGCGGCCGCACTTCACGAAGACCCGTGAAGGCTCCCTCGCGTTACGGCGAAATTTTGATGTGATTCGCGACCCGGGCCGTGCCCGGGGCCGACCACGGTTCTCCTTCCCTGCTGCGGCGGTTCTTCAACCACCGGCTCCGTCAGCGGCCGCCTGGACCACGGTGACGATAGCGGGGCCTTGGCGATCCGAACGAGGCTCATGCGCACCTCCATCGCACCGGAGTTTGTCAAATCCCCCTCGCCGGCGTAGCTCGAAAATCTACGTGTTGGCCGGACGTCGCGGGCCGGAGGCCGGTGAGACTGGTAATTTCCCGGGTTCAATCCAGTCTCTACGGTCTACAGAATGTTCCTTCGAAGGCGTGCCATGATTCCGGAGTCGATCACCCCACATCCCCATTCGCAGAGCGCGCCGAATCTCGCCAACGACGACGAAACCTGCCGTTCGTTCTCATGGGCAGGCGTCCGTACCGAGCGCTATACCCGGCTGGCCAGGTGAGGGAACATCCTCCGGCCGGGTTCGACCCACCTTCGATCCGCGTCGCCTATTTCTCGATGGAGATCGCGCTGGACGACGCGATGCCGACCTACGCCGGCGGCCTCGGCGTCCTGGCCGGCGACACGCTGCGGGCGGCGGCGGACCTCGGCGTTCGGATGGTCGGCGTGACCCTGGTCCATCGCATGGGCTATTTCAGGCAACGCCTGGACGACTCCGGAAACCAGATCGAGGAAGAGGACGGATGGGAGCCGGAGAAGGCCCTCGATCGCGTCGACGCCCAGGTGGACGTCGAAATCGAAGGCCGCGTGGTCCGGGTCGGCGCATGGCGCATGGGGGTGGGCAGTCCCACCGATCACCGTATCGACGTCTACCTGCTCGACACGGACATTCCCGAGAACACCCCCGGCGACCGGCGGCTCACCCATCACTTGTACGGCGGGGACGACCGGTACCGGTTGTGCCAGGAGGCCGTTCTCGGCATCGGCGGCGTCCGGCTGCTCGAAAGGCTGGGATACACGGGAATCTCGAGCTACCACATGAACGAAGGCCACGCGGCCCTGCTCGCCATGGCCCTTCTCGAGGAACGGACCGACGTGGATTTGACGACGATCTCGGAAGCCGACATCGAGGCCGTCCGCCTCCAATCGGTTTTCACCACCCACACGCCCGTTCCGGCGGGACACGATCAGTTCTCGCGCGAGCTGGCTCGCGACGTTCTGGGCCAACGCGTGATCCGGATGCTCGAGGCGACCGGTTGCTGCCCGGAAGGACGATTGAACATGACCTTCATCGCGCTCCGGCTGTCCCATTACGTCAACGGCGTCGCGATGCAACATGGGGAGATCTCGCGCGGCATGTACCCGAACTATCCGGTCCGCGCGATC
>CAZTTI010000585.1:0-2652 GCA_964615925.1 uncultured Solibacteraceae bacterium | reverse complement strand
TCGTCGAGGTATTCGCCGTGCGTATGGGAATTGACGACGGCGCCACGAAGACCGAGTTTCACGCTGCGTTCGAGTTCCCGGGCGGCTTCCTCGGGATCCTGTGGCGCGATGGCGGCGAGGCCCGTGAATCGTTCCGGATGATTCCGGCAGGCTTCTTCCAGCCGGTCGTTGGAATCACGCGCAAGCCCGACGGCTTCGTCGCGCCCGAACACCTGGACCCCGGGCGACGTCAGGAGCAGAATCTGGCGGGCGATTCCGGTGTCGTCCATGTCTTTGAGACGGACCTCGCCCATGTCCGGCAGGCGCCGCATGATGGCCGTCGCCCGCTCGCCGGGGTTGCCGGAATAGAAGCCCCAGAGGCTCCTGAAGCCGGGATCGTCGTCACTGCCGTCGGCCAGAATGCGTTTGTAACCGTCGAGCAGCTCGGGCGTGGCCCAGGCTTCTTCGGTCGCGATCCGGATGTACGTTTCCCCCATGTGATCGGTCTCCTCCGTTTCGGTTTGTTCCTGGAACGCGTCATGGTACCCGCCTTCGATCCCGCTTCCAAGCATCGCCAGGAACGCGCTGGACGAATTCTGCTAAAATGGCGCGCCGTCAGAAAATTTCGACCGCAGGAACAACCCGGTTTGGCTGAGATCATCGAACTTCACGAAGCGATCTCGCGACACGTCGAGAACGGAAACACCGTCGCGCTGGAAGGGTTCACGCACCTGATTCCGTTCGCGGCCGGCCACGAGATCATCCGCCAGCGGAAGGAGGACCTGACCGTGGTCCGGTTGACCCCGGACCTCATCTACGACCAGTTGATCGGCGCCGGGTGCGTGAAGAAGGTCATCTTCTCCTGGGGCGGGAATCCCGGCGTCGGATCGTTGCACCGGTTGCGAGACGCGGTAGAAAACGGCTGGCCGCGCGCGGTCGAGATCGAAGAGCACAGCCACGCCGGAATGACGACGCGGTATTACGCCGGTGCAGCGGGCCTCCCGTTCGGAGTCCTGCGCGGATACCTCGGCACCGACCTTCCGAAGCACAACAAGAACATCCGGTTCATCGACTGCCCGTTTACGGGCGAGCGCCTGGCCGCCGTGCCCGGGTTGCGACTCGACACCGCCGTCATCCACGCGCAGCAGGCAGACCGCAATGGCAACGTCCTGATCTACGGCGTAACGGGCGTCCAGAAGGAAGCCGTCCTGTGCGCCCGGCGATCGATCGTCACGGTCGAAGAGGTGGTCGACAAACTCGATGCGGGGTGGAACGGGGTCGTGCTCCCGTCCTGGAGCGTGACCGCCATTGCCGTCGTGCCGGGCGGCGCGTTCCCGTCGTATGCCCAGGGATATTACGAACGCACGAACACGTTCTACAAAGAATGGGACGCCATCGCCCGGGAGCGCGAGACGTTCAACGCCTGGATCGATCGCCACGTTCTCGGAACGAAAGACTTCGCCCAATTCCGCAAGCGCCTGAAGGAGGCGCCGTAGACCCATGGCTGAAAACGGGTACACGTCTGACGAGATGATGACGGTGGCCGCCGCGCGCATGGTGAAAAACGGCGCCCGGCTCTTCGTCGGCATCGGGCTGCCGAGCGCCGCCGCCAACGTCGCGCGGTTCACCCACGCACCGGACACGGTCCTGATCTACGAGTCGGGGACGATCGGTGCGAAACCTCCGGTCCTGCCCCTGGCGATCGGAGGGAGCGAACTGGCAACGACGTGCGACGCGCTCGTCTCGATCACCGAGGTCCTGAACGTTTGGCTCCAGGGCGGCTGGATCGACCTGGGATTCCTGGGCGCGGCCCAGATCGACAAATACGCCAACATCAACACGACCGTCATTGGTGACTACGACCGGCCCAAGGTCCGGCTTCCGGGCGCCGGGGGCGCGCCGGAGATCGCGACCTCGTGCGCCGAGGTCCTGATCACGCTGCGCCAGAACAAGCGGGCCTTCGTCGAAAAGCTCGACTTCGTCACGTCGGTGGGCCACGCGGAAGGCGGAGACAGCCGGAAGAGGCTGAACCTTCCGGGCAAGGGGCCTTCGGCCGTGATCACCGACCTCGGTATTTTGACGCCGGATCCGGCAACGAAGGAACTGACACTGACAAGCCTCCATCCGGGAATCGAGGTTTCAAGGGTCGCCGAGGCCACCGGCTGGCCCCTCCGCGTCTCGCCCGATCTGGAGGTGACCGGGCCGCCGACCGCGAAGGAGCTCGAAGTCCTCCGGGGATTCCACCAACGAACCGCCGACTACGATCGCGAGATTGCCGAACGGCAGGCGGCGGGATAAAGTTCCCACGACAGGAGGGACACGATGCAGGACTTTCTCTTCGGCCTCGAGATGACGCCTATCGGGATCTTCGTCCGGGAGTCGCCTTCGCTGCTGGCCTATCCCTCGGTCCTGTTCCTCCACACGCTGGGTCTGGGCCTGCTGGTCGGAGTCAGCACAGTCCTCGACCTGCGGCTCCTCGGCGTCGGCCGGACGCTGCCCGGAAAGCCGCTCGACCGCCTGTTTCCCATCATGTGGATCGGGTTCTGGCTCAACGCGATCTCGGGGACGATGCTGGCCATCGCCGACGCCTCGGTGCGATTCATCAATCCGCTGTTCTATATCAAGCTGGCCCTCATCGCCGTCGCCGTCGCCATTCTCATGATCCTCCGGCGA
>CAZTTI010000584.1:0-12374 GCA_964615925.1 uncultured Solibacteraceae bacterium | reverse complement strand
CTGGATGTGGTGCAACTCGACGCACCGCCACATCTCGTAACCGTCCCGATACTCTTCCAGAAGGTCCCGTACCATTCCCCGTGCTCCGGGCTCGCGAAAAGGCGCCGCCCCGAAGTGCAAATTATTGCATATTATGGAATATGTTTCATCGATGCGATGGCTGTCACGGCTCGGGGATCCGGACCCCGTCGGTCACGACCTCGGTTTCGGGAGCGGCATCCCCAGCCCGGCGCTCGATGATGGGGTGGGCGAAGACGACTGCCAGGATCAGCGCGACGCCGAGGTAGAACACGCCCGTCAGCTCGCGTTGCTCACCGAGCAGCGCGATCGCGAGGACGATGGCATAGACCGGCTCCATGTTCACCGCGAGCGTCGAGGTGAACGCCGAGAGATGCCGGAGCGCGACCAGGGCCAACGCATAGGGGATCAGGGTGCAAACGACGGCCAGAACAGCAACAAGCCCTGCGTCGGCCCGGGACGGAATCGGCGGGAAGCCGCCCGCGAGCACCATCAGGAGGAACAGGAACACGGCGCCCGAACTCATCTCGAGGCCCGTCACCGCAATCGCGCCCCCCTGTTCCACGTACTTCTTGTTGAGGGACGAGAACACGGCGACGAGCAACGCGGCCGCGACACCCGCGAGGATACCGTCCCGCATCAGAACAGGAGTCCCCCCGACGACGAGCACGACGCCCGGAACGACGGCCGCGCCAAAGAAGAGATCTCTCCACCGGAAGCGCGTCCCCACGATCACGGGTTCGACAAAGGAGAGAAAGACGGGGCCCAGCGCCATGCAGGTGGCGGCGACCGAGGCGTTCGCGAGCTTGACGCTCGAGTAGAAGGCCAGCCAGTGGAGGGCGACGATGACGCCGATGCCGGCGTAAACCGCGGCCATCTTCATGGACAGGGCGGCGACGCTCTTCCAGAAGTATGGAACGGCAAAGAGAATGGCGACGACGAGCGTCATCCGCCACCAGACCAGCGGGAGGGCATCGAGCTGGACGACGCGGCCGATGATGGCCGTCATTCCCCAGAGCATCACGCAAAAGTGCATGATGGCGAGCGCGCGGGTCTTCGGGGACATGGCGCCGGTTCAGCCCGAAACTGATTCGATCTGGGCCACCTCGTCCGGTTCCAGGACGAGGTCGAGTGATCGGAGGTCGTCGCGCATGTGCTGTTCGTCGGAAGTGCCCGTCAACGGCAACATCCCCACCGACCGCGCGAATGCAAACACGATGGCGGCCGGCGGCCGCCGGTATCGCTGGGCGAGACCGTGGACGAGACGGCTGCCCGTCACCTCGGGATTCGCCGTCAGGAGCGAAAACCCCTGGTAGACGACGCCGTGGTCGGAGCAGAAGGCCCGGACCTCCCGATCCCAGCCGAGGCGCGCGAAACAACGATTCTGCACGAATCGCGGGGGATCGTCGCGGTGGATGCCCCACATCTGCACCAGATGCAGGAGAGACACGTTGCTGAGCCCGATCGAACGCGTCCTCCCGCGGTGGCGCTCCCGGGCCATCGACAACCAGACCTCGACGTCGTCGCGCGTCCATCCCTTCCCGGAAGACGGGCCGTGCAGGACGAAGCTGTCGACACGATCGGTTCCGAGGTGCTCGAGGGAAAGGGAAAGCGACTGTTCGACCTGAGCGGAAAGTGGCGCCGACGGATCGTAGGGGAGGGGGTGGTCCTGTCCGGCCCGGGAGGTGAACTTCGTCTGGAGGAAGATGTCGCTGCGGGACACCACGCCGGCGGAGACCGCCGCCTCTATCCCCTGGCCCACGGCGGCTTCGAAATAGTGACGCCGCTGGTTGGCCGTGTCGATTCCCCGGAATCCGGTCCGGAGGGCCAGTTCGGTCAGTGGGGCCGTCCGCTCTTCCTTCCAGGCCGTGCCATACAGGAAGGGCGGGATTTCGGGTTCGGGTGAGGCCGTGGACACGGCGTCATTGTGCCACGGGCAGGGAGTGAGGGGTCAAACCGGTCACTCATACCTCAACGCTTCGATCGGGTTGATGCGCGACGCCTTCATCGCGGGATAGACACCGAACAGCACGCCGACC
Organism: uncultured Solibacteraceae bacterium; assembly: GCA_964615925.1. Classification (GTDB taxonomy): domain Bacteria; phylum Acidobacteriota; class Terriglobia; order 20CM-2-55-15; family 20CM-2-55-15; genus JAJEDW01. The sequence continues at coordinate 10,317 of CAZTTI010000584.1, read as the reverse complement.
GTCACCGAAACACCGAAGGCGACCACCACCGACGTCGTCGTGACGATCGTGTTCCATTCGGCCGTCCGGGCAATCAACCAGGCCAGGAAAAACCCGAATCCGATCCCCAACATTCCCCCGGCCGCCGAGATCAGGACGGACTCGGTGACGAATTGCCGCGCGATGTCGAAACGCCGAGCGCCGACCGAGCGCCGGATGCCGATCTCGCGCGTCCGCTCGAGCACGGTGGCGAGGACGATGTTCATGATGCCGATGCCACCGACCAGGAGAGATATTGCCGCGATCGCCACCATCACGTACGTGAAGATCGTCTGCGTCCGCTGCTGTTGCGCGAGCAACGCCGCGGGGATGGTCACGATGAAATCCGGCGTTCCGCGGTGCGTCGAATCGAGAACGGCCGTCACGACGCGGGCGACCTCCACGCTGTCCACCCCCTCGCGAAGCGTCATGTCGATTCCGGCGACCTCGTCCTTCAGGGCGGCACCCGGGTCGTAGAAGCGATACTCGTACGTGTTGATCGGAATGTAGATGGTGTTGTTGACGTCGGGAAGCGTCCCGCCCTCGTTCTGGGGGCTCTCCATCAACTGTTCCTCGAGGACGCCGACCACCTCGAGCCACGTCTCGTCGACCTTGACGAACTGGCCCAGCGCCGGTCCGTATCCCAGCAGGTTGACCTTGGCCGACTCTCCCAGCACCGCCACGGCAGCGCTCGATTCGTTGTCCCAGTCGTCGAAGAACCGGCCCTCGGCGAACTCGAAGCTCCGGATGACGCTGTAGTCCGGCTCGACGCCATAGATCTCAGGGGGGTCCCCGCCCGGCTTGGGCAGGAGCGACGTCGGCCTCATCGTCTTGCGCACCGACATGGCCTCGATCGCCTCGACGTTGGTACCGAGGATCCGCGCGTCCCGGTAGGTCAACCCGGGAGAGGCCTGTCTTCGCTGCTGAAACTCCTGGGAACTCGTCGCGGGAATCGAGTCGATCATGATGTTGCGCACGCCGAGCTGTTCGATGAACCGCAGTGATTCCTCGCGCGCGCCAGCGCCGATGGCCATCATTCCGATCACCGAACCGACCCCGAAGATGATGCCCATGGCGGTCAGCAGCGTCCGGGTCTTCTGCGCCCGCAGGTTCTCGAACGCCTGGCCCAGATCGGAGATCAGCATCATTGAGGAATGGCCCCCATCGGGCCGCCGCGCGCCGGGTCGGCGCCAGGCAATGGCGGTTGCGCGGTCTGCTGTCCCGGCCGGGCGAGCGCGATCGCCGTTCCTTCTTCGATCCCCGCAATCACCGCCTGGCTCTCGGTCCGCCGGACCAGCGACACCTCGTGCGTGATGAAACCGTCCGGGTCGTGGCGGTAGACGAACCAGCGCCCTTCTCTTTCGAAAACGGCCTGGGACGGTACCCAGAGCACGTCGGTGAGCGTCTCGACGTGGATGACCAGATCCACGCTCATTCCGGGGCGCAGGCCCGGGTCGGTTTCGTCGAGCGCCACGCGGCAATTGAACGTCCGATTCCACGCGCTGCCGGTCGAACCGCCGAGGAGGCTGACGTGGCCGCGGAACTCGCGGTCGGGCATCGCCTTCGGCCGGATGACGACCTCCTGCCCGAGTTCGATGAAAGCACGATCGGTCTCCGGAATCTCGGTATTGACCTCGAACCGGCTCATGTCCGGGATACGGGCGATCGTCTGTCCCGGACGAGCCGTGTCGCCAACCTGGAAGGTGGGGATCACCATGCCGCTGAAGATGACGGTCAGCCCGCTCGTGTTCTCGGCGAGCTGGACGTACCCATCGGACGGGGCTCTGAGCGTCAGGTCAGCAATCGTCCTTTCTGCGGCCTCCGCGCGGGCGCGGGCTTCAGTGACCGACGCCCGTTCCACCCCGATCCCGGCGCCCGTGGTCGCCTGCTTGTGTTCGTAATCGCGCTGGGCCTGGAGCAACCGGTTCTGGGCGCGCTCAAGGGCGATCTCGTTCTGGCGTTGCTGGATCGTCGGAAGGACTTCGTTCTTCCGAACCTCGAGTTCGGCGATCTTCAGGTCCGCCTCCGCCGTGGTCACCGCAAGCCGGGCTTCCGCAAGTTCGATCGCGGCTTCGGCCTCGGCCTCGGCGAGGCGCTCTTCCGCATCCTCGAGGTCGGCGGCCGCTTCGAGGAGTTCATACTCCTGACCGCTCCCGTCCAGCTCCGCAACGACGTCCCCCTCGCTCACCAGCTCCCCGGTATTGCGAAGGAAGATGATGGGCAGCTCGGCGGCCCCGGCCGGCGGAACCATCAGCGGCACGGAGCCCCCGCCCTGGAGTTCCCCTTTCGCCGGGACGGCGATGTCGACCTCGCCGCGCCTCACCGTCGTCGTCGGAATCTCGCGCTCGGATTCCGCGGTCGCTTCGATCACGATTCGGACTCCGCGTGACACTCCGTAACCCAGGCCAACGATGGCCCCGGCAACGACCAGCAGGAATAGGGTGCGCCGGATCATCCGGACGTTTCCTCTGGGGTCGCGGCATCAGTGGAAGACGGATCCACCATGGCGACACGGTCACCGGCCTTCACACCGGAGACGGCGACTTCGTCGCTATTGCGGGCGAGCACGTCGACCTCGACGGGCGCGAACCCCTCGCCCCTGGCGACGTACACCGTCGGCTTACCCGAACGTGTGAACAGCGCCTGCACCGGAACGATGGACGTATCCGGAATGCGGTCGAGGACGATGTCCATGCTTCCGTTCATGCCCGGCCGGATCCGCGGGTCCGCATCCTCTCCCAACGAAGCGTAAGCATGGAAACTCCGCCCCCGGGAACTGCTCGCGATCTCCGCCAGAGGGGAGATTCCAGTGAGCACTGCACGTATCGACATCTCCGGCAGCGCGTCCACGCGGATGATGACGTCGTCGCCCACCTGCATCCTTCCGCGATCGATCTCCTCGACCTCGACGTCAATCAACAGTGTGGAGAGGTCAGGAATCGTGGCGATGTTCATGCCGCCCGACACCTGGTCGCCCACGCGGTAAGGTTGTTGGGCTTGACCACTCAGGACCATGGTGATCGAGCTGGACGTGGTCGAATAGATCGCGAAACCACTGATGGGAGCGCGGATCTCCATCCTTTCGATGCGGGACTCGGTCAGATCCACCTCCGCCTGGGCCTGTTCGAGCCGCCGTCGAAGCGATGCGATTCGGGATTCGCTGGATACCACTCGTTGCTCGATCTCGGCCTGGCGTTGCCGGAGGTTCTGTTCGGCCAGCCGGAGGTCGATCGCTCCCTGTTCCGCCTCGATCCTCCCGACGAACTCGCTGTCGAGCGTGGCGAGCTGAGCGAGCTCGACCCCAAGTTCGGCATCGATGATCTCCCGCTCGTCGTGTTCGCGCGCGACCTGGGCTTCGACGATGGCACGGTCGAGATTGGCCTGGGCCTGTTCGAGCGCCGAACGTTTCTCGATCAGGTCCCTCTGCGCGGAACTCGAATCGAACCGGACCATCGGATCGCCGGCCTCGAGAGGCTCCCCGATCGGAGCCATCCACGAAATTCGGAGATCCGGAACGAGTGGCGCGTAGACGGGTCGCGACCGCTCCGCGACGATCTGCCCGCGGGTTCGGATCACCGCCAGGAACTCGCCTTCCCGGACCGGAGCCAGCGGAATGCCGGCCTGACCTCGATCCTCGAATTGGAGAGATCCGACCCACACCGCCGAGGCCACGGCAGAGAGAATGACGATATAGGCAATGACCCGAAAAGCGGTCACGGAAGACTCCCCTCAACGCTCGCGACCGATGGGTCTTCGACCTCGAAGACCACTGCGGCCGACAGGTCGGGCATCAGTCGGGGGTCGAGTTCCTCCAGTCGGAACACGGCGGTGAACGTCTTGATCGGATTGGTCAGGGAGCGCGCGGCAACCGGGCTCGCGGACACGAAACTGGCGCGAAGCTCGAGGTCGGGATAGGCATCGACGAGCACCGAGGCCGCGAGACCGGAACGAAGCAGCGCACCGTCGGGTTCGGCCACACTGACCCGCACCCACATCTCGCTCGGATCGAAAATGCTCAACAGCGGGTTATTGCGATTCATCTGATCCCCCTGCTGGGGGCGGACGGGATTCCCGTTGCTGTAACGCGTCGCCAGCCAGACCATCCCGCTGATGGTGGCCTTGACCTGGAGCTTCTCCAGGTTCTCTTCGGCCCGTTCGAACTCGGCGAGCGCGCGGTCCCTCTGGAGCTCCAGGATCCGGAGCGCGGCCTGCTCCGCGCGCTCCTGATCGGGTTGAACTCGCCGGAGGTGTTCGAGTTCGGCCCGCGCCCGGTCGGCCCGGATCTGGTTCTGGTCGGCTTCGATCGCGCTCAGGATCTCGGCCTTGCTGACATCGTGGAGGGCTTTTTCAAGGTCGGCCTCGGCCTGTTCGTGGGCCGAACGCCGGGACTCTGCGCCGGCGGCGTTGTCGGCCTCCTTCTGCCGGACCTGAAAGGTCAGGTCTTCGTATCGTGCGGCGGCTTCACGCGCAATGTCCAGCTGCTCCACCGCGCCGAACTCCGCAACGATGTCTCCGGCGTCCACGCGGGACCCGTTCTCCACGATACGCGTCAGCGTCATCCGCACGTTCGGGCCGATGAGTTGCGGGGCGACGACGCGTGTCGAGCGGGCCGATTCCAGGAAGCCGCTCAAGCGGACTGTCCGGGATCGGACATCGTGAAGGTCGGGTTCAACGAGGTGTGCGGGTGCAGGAGGGGGGATCGAAGCTTCGGACGGGACGCTTTCCGAACACGAACTCAGAAGGGCAGCACCGATGAGGACGAGCAGAACCGAACGGGCCATGGCGTCTCCGTTTCGTTTCTCGAACAAGGGTTCCGGCTTCGGGTTTCTTCCTTGGACACCTTCACCTTCGGAAAGGTTCACTATTTTTCAGAAGGGACAGCCGGAAAAGTGAAAGCGTCAACCGGCTCCCTTGTCGATCACATATCCGGCGATACCGACGATGGCGACCAGAACGAAGACGATCCCGGCAACCGTCAGTCCCAGAACGATACCATCCATTGCATCTCCTTAGAACGCGTTTCCCAGGAACGGGAGCATCCGCCCGAAGTAAATGACGCCGAACCACAGCAACATCGTCGACACTGCGATCACCTTCGAAAATAACTTGGCTTCGGAATCCGCATCGAGCGACCACACATCGTCGAAGATCGTGTAGTAGATCGCCGCCGCACCGGCAACGACCATGAGGACGACCTTGGCGTGGAACGAAACGTTCTGGGTGTATTGCGACGGTGCGGCGATGAAGAACAACATCCCGGTCACCACGTTCATGGCAAACGCCAGTACGGCCCACGGCAGCAGCCGGTGAAGTGCAGCGTAAGGAATCGCTCGCAGGAATCCCAGTATGCGGAGATTGACGATCAGGACGATGGCGAAAAGCATCCACATCCCGATGAAGTGCAACGTCTCCGCGGCGGGCCAAACCCAGGTCCGCTCGATCACCCAGAGCCCCATCGAATCGACCCAGCCGACGACGTCCTCGCCCTGGCTCATCGCGGCGAGCGCCGAGGCCTCCCGGATCTCCGCATGGACGATGTCTCCGCCCAGCACGGCAGCCCGGCTCATGAGGCCGAACGAGACGAGCGACACGAGGAAGGCGGCGACAACGTGCCGTTCGGACAGGACTCCGCGCCTCCGGTAGTTCCAAAGCCCGAACCAGGCGATCGCACCGGCGATCTCCATGAAAATCAGCCCCAACATGGCGGCGTCTTCGTGGCGGGCGACGAGAGACGCGGAAGGATCTTCGGGTCCGGAAGCGAGGATTTCCTCGGCTGCGTTCCCCGTCACGTAGGCCGCGATGGAGACGATCGAGATGAGCAGCACGATGACGAGGCTGGCGCGCCTCAGTTCGACGCTCTTCGTGAACATCGCCGCCGCAAGCAACCCCAGGGCCACGACCGTGCCGATCGTCGGGAAGTGGTTCAACAGCAGGTGAAGATGCGCAAGATTCATGACAAGGAACGCTCGGACAAAACGCGATCGACCGACAACGCTCCACCACCGCGAACGACGATGGCGAGTCCCATGGCGATGGCCAACAGATGATATTCGTAACCTTCGAGGCCGGCGTCCATCTGACCGAACCAGTTCATGAAAAATCCATTCGGCCCGACGACGGTCACGATCGCGCCGATCATGATCACGATCACTCCAGCGGCGGCGACCCTCGAAAAGGCGCCCGCGATGATACCAACCGTCGATACGACCTCCACCACGATGGCGAGGGTGCCGAGCGCCGGAGGAATTCCGTAGACGTTGGAGAAGATATCGACCGTTCCCTGGAATCCGGCCCCGCCGAACCAGCCCAAGACCTTCTGGGCGGCATGCGCGGCGATCACCAGGCCCAGGGTCACGCGCAGGATCGTCAACGTGGCGTCTTTCGGAGTGGCAATCAGTCGTTCGAACATGGATATCCAGGCCTTTCCAATGAATCCGCTATGTCCGGTGCCCGTGAATTGTACATCCCAACGTCAGCCCAAGCGAATCCTGTTCGGAAAAGACTCGACACGAATAATTTCGGGGCGGCCTGCTTCACGATTCCCTGTTCGAGTTACGATATCCGCGCCATGAACAAACTGATCCCCACGTCCCTCGTTGGCTCCTATCCCCAACCCGAATGGCTCATCGACCGGGGCAAGCTCGGCAAGCGCATGCCGCCCCGCGTGCGGGCGAGCGAGCTGTGGCGCGTCGCCGACCCGTGGCTCGAGGAGGCCCAGGACGACGCGACGATCCTGGCGATCCGCGATCAGGAGCGGGCCGGTCTGGACATCGTGACCGACGGGGAGATCCGGCGGGAAAGCTACTCGAACCGCTTCGCCACGGCGCTGGAAGGCGTCGACATCGAGAACCCGGCCACCGTCGTCGGCCGGAGCGGCGTCGCCAACGAAGTTCCGCGGATCACGGGGCGCGTCCGCAGAAAGTACGCCGTTGGGATCCGCGACGTCGAGTTCCTCAAGGCCAACACGGACCGGATCGCCAAGGTCACGGTCCCGGGCCCGTTCACGATGGCAGCACAGGCCGAGAACGAGTTCTATTCGACGAACGAGGAACTCGTGATGGACTACGCGGCGGCGGTCAATGAAGAGGTGAAAGACCTGTTGGCGGCGGGTGCCGACATCGTCCAGGTCGACGACCCCTACCTGGAGGTCCAATCCGATAAGGCCCAGGAATACGGGTTCCGGGCGCTCGACCGTGCCGTCGACGGCGTCGAGGAACGGACCGCAGTCCACGTGTGTTTCGGTTATGCAGCGCTGGTCCCGGGCCGGCCCGCGGCCTACAAGATCCTTCCGGCCATCGCCTCGGTCCACGTCCCCCGAGTGTCGATCGAGACGGGACAATCGGGGCTGGACTGCGCGGTGCTCGCGGGGATGAAGGGCAAGGAGATCATTCTCGGAGTGATCGACCTGTCGACTCCCCAGATCGAGACGGCGGAAGCCGTCGCCGAGCGCATCCGGCGCGCGCTGCCCTACGTCGACGCCGGACGGATCACCGCGGCTCCGGATTGCGGAATGAAGTACCTGCCCCGCGACTCGGCCTACGGCAAGCTCTGCTCGCTCGCCGCCGGCGCCGCCATCGTGCGGGAGGAACTCGCCGCGAAAAAGGCCGGAGGGGCCTGACCTTCGCTCCGCTACCGCGAGAATCGCGAGCAGTCGATCTCGTACTTCCGAACCTTGTAGTTCAGGATGCGGGCCGTGGTCCCGAGCATTCGAGCCGCCTTCGCCCGATTCCCCCGAGTGGTCTTCAGCGTGTCCAGGACGATGTCCTTCTCATACGCCATGACGGCCTCCGACAGCGTGAGCGTCGGCATCGTGCCCGATGCCTGCGCGGTCTGGAGCGTGGGAGGAAGGTGGTGTCCGTGAATCACCCCGCCCTCTCCGCAAACCAGGACGGCGCGCTCGATCACGTTTTCGAGCTCGCGCACGTTGCCGGGCCAGTGATAGCTGAGGAGCATGTCGATCGCGGTGGTCGAGATGCGGCGCACGCCGTTCTTGTGGATCTTCGAGAACTTCTGGAGAAAGTGATCGGCGAGCAGGAGTGTGTCCGACTTGCGCTCGCGTAGCGGAGGAACCGCGATGGAGAAAACGTTCAGGCGATAGTAGAGGTCTTCGCGGAACGTCCCCGCCTGAATCGCCTTTTCCAGGTCCTTGTTCGTTGCCGCGATCAATCGGACGTTGGCGCGAATCGTTTCGGTCCCGCCCAGACGCTCGTACTCGCGCTCCTGGAGGACGCGCAGGAGCTTGACCTGCGTGGCGACGTTGATGTCGCCGATCTCGTCGAGAAAAAGGGTGCCGCCGTCGGCCAACTCGAATCGGCCCTTCTTGCGGGCCGACGCGCCCGTGAACGCGCCGCGTTCATAGCCGAACAGTTCCGATTCGATGAGGGTTTCGGGGAGCGCGGCACAGTTCACCTTGACGAAGGGCTTCTCCGCGCGGGGAGAGTTGTAGTGGATCGCGTGAGCGATCATCTCCTTTCCCGTTCCGGACTCCCCACGAATGACGACCGTTGTGTTGGTGTGGGCGACCTGGGCGATCATCTCGTACACCTGACGCATCGCGCCCGTCGTCCCGATGATGCTCGAGAAGTCGTAGCGCTCCTTGAGCTCGCCGAGCAGATGGCTGTTCTCGTCCATCAACCGGCGCCTCTCCTCGTCGACGAGGTGGTCGGCCTTGATGGTCTGCGCCATCATGGACGCGGCAACCTGGAGGCACTGGAGCTCGGCATCGTAGTCGCGGTTTTCAACGTACCGCAGATCCACGCCCAGCGCGCCGACCGAGCGCCCGCTCACGAAGATCGGGACGCAGACGTAGGTGATTTCGAGCTTGTGCAGGTTCCGGCGCTCCCCCGCGCGATTCAGGAACGAGGGCTCGCGGCTGACCTGCGGGACGACAATGGGCTTGCCGGTTTCCACGACGCGTCCCATGATGCCTTCGCCGAGCCGGTACCGGGCCGTCCGTCCCGCCGCGCTCAGGCCGTTGGACGCTTCGATGGAGATCTCCCCGGACTTGCTGTCGAGCAGCGTCACTGCCCCTCTCAGCGCCCCACGATGATGCTCGAGGACCTCCAGAACACCCTGGAACGCGGTGGCGGGAGAAATTGCCGCGGAGAGGACGTGCCCGATCTCCACGAGCGTGGCCAAAGGGGGCGCAGTCCCGGAACCCACTCCTCTTCCCGTCCATCCAACTTGATCGGGTGTGCGCGTGGCACCCCAGCTTCGGTCCTTCATCAATTCATCAATTCATTCATCAATTCATCAATGAGTTGGGCGAGTTGGGCCAAAAAAAAACGCCCGACAGCACGCTTCCAGGGAAGCCGCACTGAAGGACGTCTGTGTCCAAAGAGCAGCCGGCAACACCGCCGTCCGGCGCGACGACCAGTCGCGCCTGCTACCCTTTCTGAGCCGCCATTATCGGGCCTTGCGGTGCGGGTTGTCAATCGGGCCTCGGCGCCGGGACGCGTCTCGTCTATACTTTGAGCGTGAAGAAACTCGTCCCGGCACTCCTGATCCTTCTCGCCGTCGCGCCCGCCTCGACCGCCGACGACGCCGAAGATACCGCGGAGTTCGTGTTCGCCCGCGTCCGGTTCAACATGACGCTGGACGCGATTTTCGATCCGTCAGGACTCCCGTGGCGCCATGACTATCCCTACGCCGAGGGCCTGTTCCTGAGCCTGATCCGGGAGTACTCCTCGGTTCCGACGAACCCGGAGGCTTACGTCATCGTCGATCTCGACGACGACGAGATCTTCACATACCCGTTTCTTTACTTTTCCGAACCCGGCTTCATGTCCCTGACCACGCGTGAAGAAGAAAACCTTCGTGGCTGGTTCGACCGGGGCGGATTCGCCATGTTCGACGACTTCCGCGGAGTCGACCTCGTGAACCTCGCGACCCAGCTCAAGCGGGTCTATCCGGATCGGGAGTTGTTCCAACTGGACGTCAGCCATCCGATGTTCCAGTCGTTTTTCGCCATCGATTCCCTGGCGATGACGCCCCTCTACCAGGACGACCGCTTCTCCGGGGGCCCGGAATTCTGGGGCATGACCGACGAAACCAGCCGCCTGATCCTGATCGCGAACCAGAACAACGACCTGGGAGAGTTCTGGGAGGGGTTGGACCTCAACACAGTCGCCCTCCGGGATGCCGCCCGGTCCGTGGAACTCGGTGTCAATTACCTGATCTACTCGATGACGCACTGAGCGGGACCAGCTCCGCCTTCGTCCTCCCGTTATAATTCCTCGAGCGCCAGGACCTTTCGACATGCCGCCTTCCGACGCCACTTTGGCCCAGATCAGCGAGGAG
>CAZTTI010000583.1:0-12264 GCA_964615925.1 uncultured Solibacteraceae bacterium | reverse complement strand
CAACTGCGGTTCGTCCCCCAGCGAGATCGACGCGATGTTGGCGTCGGTCAGGCTGACGGCGTTGACGGCGGCCATGGTCGCGCCGTCGGGCGAGAGCGACCACGGATAGATCGCCGGCGCATCGGCGGATCGGAACACGAGCTCGGGTTCTCCACCTTCGGCCGCGATCGAATAGACGGCGCCCGACCCGGTCCGGACGCCGCTTCTATAAAAGATACGGGTGCTGTCGTTGGACCAGAGAGGGCCGTCTTCGCTGATGTCATCCTCGAAGGTGAGACGGCGTAACGTTCCGGGCTCGACATCGTAGACCCAGATGTCGGGAGGCAGCGACCCGTTGGACGGGATACCGTCGCCGACGACCAGAGCGATCATCGACCCGTCCGGCGAGACGCGTGCCATCGTGTAGTCGTCGGGGCGAACGGGGATCGGCTCTTCGTTTCCCTCGCGGTCGACCCAGACTACACCCGTTTCCCGATCCCGGCCCCCGGGTGCCGAGGTTGGCGTCCCGGACAGATACACGAGCGTTCCATTTGCCGCGACGTCGAAGTTTCCCGTGACGAAGGCCGGGTTCGCTCCGGTGTGGAGCCTTTCGAGAACGGGTGTTGGGTTCGTGTCGGTGACCTGGAGCCGGTCGATGTCAAAGGGGACCGCCCGGAGGGTTCCGTCGGAGACGGCGTAGACGATGTGGCCCGACGAGACGTAAGCCGGCACCGAGCCGGCGATTCCCAACCTGGCGACCTCGCGCGTCGAGAGCGACAACCGGGCGAGCTCCGGCTCCCGGGTGCTGTATTCGATCGAGAATAGGATCGTATCGTCATCCGGGAGCAACACCCCGTTGGCGTGCTGGTTCTCTCCGGATTCGGCGTCCGGGCTCGTCAGCTGTTCGACTTCGCCGCCGACGGCCGGAATGCGCAGGAGGCCCGGCTGCCCGTCGCGGCTGAACAGGATGTGGTCGTCCCGGCCCCAGTACATCCCGTAAGGCTGTCCTTCGAGATGGGCGATCGTGACCTCCGGACCGCCGAGAACCGAGACGCGGCGGAGCGACGTTCCGGCGGTTCCGCCGACAAATCCGACCGACCGGCCATCGAACGAAAAGAAAGGTGCGGTCCCCGCGTCTTCGGTCCCCCGCAGGGGGGTGGCCTCGAGTTCGCCCAAACGACGGATGTACACCTGCCGCAGCGTGTCGGGATCGGTGGGCAATGCTGCGTAGGCGATCGTCGAACCGTCCGGTGAGATCGCAATCACGCGCCAGCCGTATGTGGTGACGATGGGGGCGTTGTCCGGTTCCGCGACGACGAAGCGTGACACCAGTCCCGGTTCCGGTGCGGCAGCCCCGCCCAGCGCCCAGACCGCGACTCCGGTGATCGAGGCGAGGGCCACCGCGGCCACCCAGGGAAGGACGGATCGTTTCGGAGCCACTTCGACTTGCGGCGTGACAAGGACGCCCGCGGGATCCGCGAGCACCTGCTGGATGTCGACGCGGGCGTCCGCAATGTCGTGATATCGCTTGTCGGCGTCCTTTTCGAGACACCGCTCGATCATCATGCGGATCCGAGGGTGAAGGGTTGCGGGCAGCTGCTGCCAATCCGGTTCGGCGCGCAACACGCCGGCCAGGATATCGGAAACGGATGCGCCGCCGAAGGCCCCCTTCCCGGTCAACATCTCGAAGAGCACGCACCCGAATGACCAGACGTCAGCGCGTTTGCCGGCGTTTTCGCCACGCGCCTGTTCGGGGGACATATAGGCGGCCGTGCCCAGGATCATGCCTTGCGCCGTGGCTTCCAGGCTCAGCGTCGGGGAGTGGGAGAGATGGGCTTGCCCGTGGGATTCCTCGAACGCTTTGGCGAGGCCGAAATCGAGAATCTTCACCCGTCCTTCCGGCGTCATCTTGATATTGGCCGGCTTCAGGTCCCGGTGGATCACGCCTTTGGCATGCGCCGCCTCCAGGCCCTCGGTAATCTGAAGCGCGAGCCGCAGGGATTCCTCCGGCGGGATCGCCCCACGCTGGATCCGGTCGGCCAGGGTCTCTCCCTCGACCAGCTCCAGAATCAGGCAGAGCGTGTCTTCGTGCTGTTCGATACCGTGGATCGCCGCGATGTTGGGGTGGCTGAAGGCCGCGAGCAGACGGGCTTCGCGCTCGAGGCGGGCGCGGCGATCCGGGTCGGCGGCGAACTCGGCCGGAATGACCTTGATCGCGACCTCGCGCACGAGCCGGGAGTCGCGCGCGCGATAGACTTCGCCCATCCCCCCTTTGCCGATGGGGTCACCGATCTGAAAGGAACCGATCCTGGTTCCGAACTTCAGCGTCATGATGTCTCAGTCCTCGAGAGCGAACACGTAGATCGAGTTGTCGCCTCGAACGAGCTCCGTCCCGCTCAGCCCCGCCATCTGACCCACGATGAGGTTCTCCCCGGTCAGGACGGCGATGTATTGCCTCCCGTCGACCGCGTAAGAAATCGTGCTGGACGTCGGGGTTCCCGGAAGTTCGGTCTCCCAGAGCGTTTCGCCTGTCGTATCGTCGAACGCGCGGAACCGGCGATTGATGTCCCCGTTGAAGACCAGGCCCCCGGCGGTGGTGAGCGTCGCGCCGATCGATGGGTCGGTGCCTTCGTTGAAATACAGGATTTCGCCCGTTTCGAGGTTGATCTTTGCCATTCCCGTGGTCCGGCCGGTCTCGGCGCCTTCGCGGTAGACCTGTTGCCGGCTCCGGGGTTCCTCGCCGCGTTCGGATTGGTAGTCGAGGCAGGCGTCGTTCCACGACGTGTACAGGGAGTTCGTTCGCGGGCTGTAGGCCGTTGGCCAGTAGCTGCGGGTGTTGAAGAAACAGACGAAGTTCCGGCCCCCGGGTTCCTTGATGATCGAGCCTTCGTTGATGTGGACCGTGCCGTCGGGGTCGACCTGCGAAATCAGAAATTCCGGCGTGTCGAACGGGAAGGGCGTTGCCCAGAGGAACTCCCCGTCGTTGCGGTCGATGACGAAAATGCCCCCGCCTTCGCCGATCATCACCGAGACGTCGCGCACTTCGCCGCGCGCAGAGTCATTGAACCACTTCACCGATTCCGGATCCGGGTCGATGCGCGTGGTGACCAGCGTCCGCTCGTTGGTGTAATCCTCGTCCCAGTCGTCACCTGGAAGGTGCTGGAAATACCACTGGAGCTCGCCGGTCCGGGGATCGAGAGCGACCGTCGAATTTGTGAAAAGATCGGAGGGCGAGGTGAGCGACGTGTTCCGGTAGTCGCCGCCGTGGCGGTCCTGCCGGTTGTAGGGCGACGGGTTGGCAATGCCCCAGAGCACGACGCCGCGCTCGGGATCATACGACCCGGGCAAGCCCCACGCGGCGGCCCTCATGTCGTCGTGGACCGGAGACAGGCCCCAGCTCTCGCTGCCGGCCTCGCCCATGGCCGGGATCGTGTTGAATCGCCACATCTCCTCGCCCGTCATGGCATCGTGTCCCGCGATGAAACAACTCTCGCGCCCCTGCCCGCAACCACGGGACGAAATCACCACGCCGTCGGCGACGATCAGTCCCGAGATGTGCGCACCGCCGCCGGTCGCTTCGGTCTCCCATCGCAACTCGCCGGTGGCCGCGTCGAGCGCGATCACGTAACCATCGGGAGCCGTGTGATAGATCATGTCCTGGTAGATCGCGAGGTTCTTGCTGCGCGATCCCGGTCCTCCGCCCGGTCTGTCGTACCTCCAGATCTCGGCCCCCGTGGCCGCGTCGAGGGCCATGATCGTCCTTCCGGGAGCCAGCACGTACATCACGCCGTCGTAGACGAGCGGGATGCTCTCGACCATTCCGCCTCCCATCTTGAGTGTCCACGCGAGTTCGAGTTGCTCGACGTTGCCGGTGTCGATCTCGTCGAGCGGGCTGAAGCGCTGGGCGTCATACGTCCGGCTGAACATCAGCCAGTCTTCGGGATCGGGATTTTCGAGCACCTGCGGGGTGACGGGTTCGAAAGAGCTTTGAGCCTGGCTCCAACCGGGAACGACGATCAAGGCGACGATGGCCGCCACAGCGAAAACGCGTTGAGGCATAATGACCCTCGAAAAATTGTTGCTGTTCGGACGATCGCCCGATTCTACCGTTCCCCGAAACCGGATTCCAAACCCGACGGTTGGATCTTGTAATGGATTGGCCCCGCATCGGGCTCGCTGTTTTCGCGGCTCTTGTTCTCTTCCGCTTCGTGTTCGGCTCTCGCCGGACATTTGCGACGCCGAAATCTGGCCGTGTTTCCGGCTGGGTCGGCACGGTCCCCATTGCCATCGTCTTGTCGTTGCTCGGCGTGCCGATCGCTCCCATGCATCCGATTCCGGTCGTTGCCGGCGCCTTGGGTCTCCTTGGATCGCTCGCCCTCTATGAGTGGGCGCGATCGTCGATCCGTGGGCAACGATTCGTGTATGCGCTCTCCGGGGAGACCCCGACAGAGGTATGGACGGTCGGCCCGTTTGCCTACATCCGGCATCCGTTTTACGCGAGCTACATCCTGTCGTTCGTGTCGACGGCCGTAATGTTTCCGAATCCGCTCTCGGCGCTCGTGGCCATCGGAGCCGTCGTCGTTTTCAGGGCAATTGCCGTGCGCGAAGAGGCGCTGTTTGCCGCCGGCCCCCTGGCCACGGAATACGCGCGATATGCGCGACGGACGGGAAGGTTGTTTCCCAAGTTTCGGTCCTGACGCGGCCGTGCCCACTTCTCTTTTTCAACCAACTTGCTGGAACGGTGGGAGAACGGGCTGGACCGTCCATTCGTGTTTACCCTCTATCCATTTGATTCTAAATATCTTGGATGAGGTGAACCCACTGGAGCCCTGCCTGCACAACCCCCACCGGAATCGTGTCTCCCCGGAGGAGAGCCAACCCCCAACGCAAGGAGAGTTCGCCGTGCCCGCACAACCCTGGACTCGGTTTTGGCAGTTGGCGCTGGGCGTCATCGTTTTCACCCTGGTCGGCCATTCGGCCGCCGGCGCCCAGGTCATCGTTGCACCGCCCCGGGCCCAGGCCCCGGTCGCAGTTGAGAGCGACGTCTACCTGGTGACTTTCCGGCCCGGAACTCCGGTCGCGGACCGTGCGGCGGCCGTCGCCCGCAGTGGCGGTAACACGCGGCAGGTCTTTACCAGCATCAACGCCCTTTCGGTTCGCATGCCAAACGCGGCTGCGGTGGCCCGGCTCCGCTCCGAAGCGGGCGTGCTCTCGGTGTTTCAGAGTCGGCCGATCTCTCTTGCCGTGGCACCTCAAAACGGACGCGGAGGCGGCGGTGGAAACGCTGGCGGTGGCAGTGGTGGTGGTGGCGGTGGCGGGAAGCGCCTGAAGGCGCCGTCCGGTCTGACGGCGACGGCCACTTCGTCGTCGGAGATCGCCCTGGGTTGGAACGACACGTCCAAGGACGAGACCGGGTTCAGCATCGAGCGGTGTGCCGGTGCCGGGTGCGTGAATTTTTTGGAAATCGTTCGGGTCGGTACCAACGTGACGGGACACCTGGACGAAGGGCTGGCGCCGGACACGCTCTATCGCTATCGCGCGGTGACGACGTACGCCGGCGGTTCCTCCGATCCGAGCGAGATCGCCGAAGCGGCGACCGACGCCGAAGCGCCCGCCGAGACGCCCCCGGCGGCGCCGACAGCCCTGACGGCCGACGCGCAGGTGCTTGCGACCTACCAGGTGGCATTGGGGTGGAACGACAACGCCGACAATGAGAACGGATTCCGCGTCGAACGATGTGACCAGGCGATGGGCGGCTGTGGCGCCGGCGACTTCGTCGAGATCGCCACGCCCGGCGTGGACGCGACCGGGTACACCGACGTTCTCGTGGACCCGGACCACACCTACACCTATCGGGTGCTTGCGTTCAACGCGATGGGGGACTCCGCGTATTCGAACATGAGCGACGCGTCGGTTCCGTCCGGGGGCGAGGGGGACCAGGTCGTCCCGTATGGCGTCTCGAGAATCGGGGCGGCTCCGGGGAACCTCAGCGTGACCGGCGCCGGCGTGGGGGTGGCCATCGTCGACACCGGACTGGATTTCAACCATCCCGACCTCGGGCTCGAAGCGGAAATCCCGGGCTTCAATGCGTTCAACGCGTTCGGCGGGTCCTGCCAGGACTTCCATGGCCACGGGACGCACGTGGGCGGAATCGTCGCCGCCAAGGACAACATGATCGACGTCGTGGGCGTGGCTCCCGACGCGACGCTCTATTGCGTCAACGTATTCGCAAACGACCCGGTCGAAGGCGTCGTTGCAACCGACGAGAGCCTGGTCGCCGGCCTCGATTGGATCGCATTGAATGCGGATACGCTCGATCCACCGGTCCGCGTCGTCAACATGAGTCTCGGACGCCCCCGAACACCGGACGACGACAACCCGGGCCATCCGCTCCGCCAGGCCATAGCCCATCTGCATTCCCTGGATATCGCCATCGCGGTCGCCGCGGGCAACGATCCAACCCGGGAAGTCTTCATCGAAGTCCCGGCCAGCTACCCCGAAGCGATTGCAGTGGCCAGCACGGCGGCGATTTCCGGAGTCAACGGATACGACGACCTCTTTACCGAATGCGTCGGAATCGATCCGATCGGGAAAGACACGGCTTCGTATTTCACGACCGACGGCGCGTTCGACGGCGTCACGGGCGTGACGGTCTCCGCCCCGGGCGACGCGCAGGAGAACATCTTCTTTTACCAGGGAACCTGCTATCTCGATCCGGTCGGGATCCTTTCGACTTCGCTTGGAGGTGGAACCGAGCGCTTGATGGGCACCAGCATGGCCTCGCCGCACGTGGCGGGAGTGCTCGCCCTCATGTGGCAGGTCGAACTCGATCTCGGCGTCGAGTTGGATCCGGAACTCGCGCGCTCCCGCATTCGGAATACTGCAGATCGGCCAGGGACTGCACCGCTCGACTCGCCGATCCTGGAGTACACCTTCGACGGAGCGCGCGAGGGCATCGTGTGGGCGCCGGCTGCCGTCGGAGAAGCGCCGCCACCGACTCCCGACTTCGCCCCGACGGTGAGAATCCTCACCCCCTCCGGCGGCACGGAGTTCTCGAGCGGCGAGATCGTCACGTTCGAGGCGACGGCCACCGATATCGAAGAAGGCGATGTTGCCGCGGACTTGATCTGGACGTCCTCGATCGATGGAGCGATCGGGCTGGGCGGGAGCTTCGCCACGTCCCTCAGCAACGGCAATCACCACATTACGGCATCGGTTGAAGACAGCGCGGAGAACGTCGCGAGCGACAGCGTGTCGATCGTCGTCGGAGAGGCGGGGAGCCCGTTGACCGTATCGGTGTCGTCGGTCGTGTACAACGAGATCGGGCCCAATCTGTTAGTCACGATCGGCGTTTCAGACGAGTTCGGGAATCCCGTCGTCGGAGCCCTCGTGACCGCCGAGTTGATCGAGTTCTTCTATACGCTGGCGGATTGGGACTTCGCCGGAACGACGAACAGCCAGGGGAAAGTCCAGTTCCAGTTGAACAACGCGCCGATCGGTTGCTACATCACGGACGTCACCGATATCACCGGTGCGGGCGCATTCGACGGGACCGAGCCGGCGAGCTTCTACTGCATGTGATAGCCGGCGGGTTCAGCGTCGACCGAAGACCAGTTTCATCAGCGACGCCGGAATCCACAGGACGAGCGGAACGATGACGATGCCGGTGAGATGTGCTACCGCGTGCAGGATGGTGTTGACCTCGCCGCCGTGGCCCGGCGCGGTGTAGTAGGTTTCGATTCCGCCGACGTCGTCGACCACGACGGCCAACGCGATCGTGAGCGACTGGACCAGCGCCAGCACGAACAGAATGCCCAGGAGGTCCAGGTACGTCGTCCCGGGCTTCCGGACGGCCATGAACGCATAAACGAGGCCAAGGACGAGCACCAGAATATTCAGGCTGGTGAAGGTCGTCCCCGCATCGTAGCCGACGCCGAAAACGGGCAACATCAGAAACCGCACGATCCCGACCATCAGGATCAGTACAACTCCCACCCGAACCTGCCTGAAGTATGCGGACAAGCGGCTCGCAAGCGGCATAGGGGACTCCTCGGGCGTGTGCAGGGAAGCGATATCTATGCCGCTTCCACCGGCTCCTTGTAGTCGCAGGAATCGTCGTTGCAGTACCGCACCGTCCCTTCCCTCTTCGTGGTCTTCTCGAGCACGTAGGGCGCCTTGCATTGCGGGCATTCCTCGGGGATCGGCCGCTGCCAGACGACGAAGTCGCAATCAGGATAGTTGGTGCACCCGTAAAACGGTTTGCCGCGTTTGGTCCGGCGCTCGCTCAGCTCGCCTCCGCAATCCGGCTTCGGACACTTCACCCCGACCGTCTTCGGCTTGATGTATTTGCACTTGGGGTAGTTCGAGCATGCCGTGAACGGACCGAAACGGCCTTCCTTGATGACGAGGTTGTTGCCGCATTTCGGACACGGTTCGTCGGTCGGGATGTCCGGGGCCTTCGGCTTGGCCTGTCCCGCGACGATCTTCCGTGTCGTCTTGCAATCGGGATAACCGGTGCACGCGTAGAACTGACCGAAGCGCCCGCGCTTCAGCGCCATGGGTTTGCCGCAGTTCTCGCAGGGCTCGACCTCTTGCTCCGCCGATGATTTCTCCTCCGCCTCGGCCTCGTCGGTCTCCTTCTGGATCTCCTTGGTGTTCGAACATTCGGGATATCCGGTGCATGCCATGAAGCTGCCGAACTGCCCCCACTTGATCACCATGGGTTTGCCGCACTTCTCGCAAACTTCGTCGGTCGGGATCTCCTGCCGCTTGATGTTCTCCATGTTGACCTTGGCCAACTCGAGATCCTTCTCGAACTTCTTGTAGAACTCGTCGAGGGCTTCGATCCACGTCATCTTGCCTTCCTCGACTTCATCGAGCTCCTCTTCCATCCGGGCCGTGTACTGGACGTCGAAGATATCCGCGAAGTGCTTCACCAACTGGTCGGTCACCACCGTTCCCAGCTCGGTCGGCCGGAACTTGTTGTCCTTCCTGAGGGCGTATTCCCGATCCTGGATGGTCGTCAGGATAGAGGCATAGGTGGACGGGCGGCCGATGCCCTTTTCCTCGAGCGTCTTGACCAGGCCGGCCTCGGTATATCGCGGAGGCGGTTCGGTGAAGTGCTGCGACGGATCGATGTTCAGCAGACGCAGCGTCTCGCCTTCGGAAAGCGCGGGAAGCTTGACGTTCTGGTCGTCCGGCGAGGTCTTTGCGTCTTCGTCCGATGCTTCTTCGTAGACCTTGAGGAACCCGTCGAACTTCTGGACGCGTCCGTTGGCGCGGAACACGTACCCTTTCGACGCGATCTCGACCGTCGTCTGGTCGTAGACGGCGGGGTTCATCTGCGACGCCACGAAGCGCGTCCAGATCAGCCAATAGAGTTTGAATTCGTCCTCGGTCAGGTAGGCCTTGATGCTTTCCGGTGAGTGTTCGACGAAGGTTGGACGGATGGCCTCGTGAGCGTCCTGGGCGTCCTTCTTGCTCTTGTAAACGACGGGCTTCTCGGGAAGGTATGCCCCGCCATATGTTTGCCCGACGAAGTCCCGAACCATCGACATGGCCTCGTCGGAGATGCGCGTGGAGTCGGACCGCATGTAGGTGATCAGTCCGACGCTTCCGAGGCTGCCGATCTCTTTTCCTTCGTAGAGACGTTGCGCGACCATCATCGTTTTCTTGACGGAGAAGCGAAGCCGGCGGGCCGCATCCTGCTGCAGTTTGCTCGTGGTGAACGGCGGGACCGGACGCCGCTTCCGCTCGGCCTTGACGACGGAATCCACACGGAATTCCGCCCCCTTCACCGCGTTGACGATGTGATGGGCCTGGGTCTCGTTGGCGATCTCGACGTTCCTGTCCTGATACTTCACGAGCCGGGCTTCGAAGGTGGGTGGTTCGCGCCCCTCCAACGTCGCGGCAATCGTCCAGTATTCCTCCGCCTTGAACGCCTCGATTTCTCGTTCGCGCTCGACGATCAGGCGCAGGGCGACGGTTTGAACGCGTCCGGCCGAGATCCCGCGGCGAACCTTGTCCCACAACAGGGGGCTGACCTGATACCCCACGATCCGGTCGAGCAGCCGGCGGGCCTGCTGCGCGTCGACGACGTTGCTATTGATCTCGCCGGGCGAATCGATGGCGGCCCGTATGGCCTTGGGGGTGATCTCGTTGAACAGTACCCGAAGGACCTCGCGATCTTTTCCGCCCAGGAGTTCCTTCAGGTGCTGGCAGATGGCCTCGCCCTCACGGTCGGGGTCCGCGGCCAGAAGGATGCGGGTGGCCGACCTGGCGGCCGTCTTGAGCTCCTTGACGACCTTTTCCTTTCCGGGAATCAACTCGTAAGAAGGCTTGAATTCCCGATCGACGTCGATACCGAACTTGCTCTTGGGCAGGTCCATGACGTGTCCGATCGACGCCTTGACGACGTAACCCGAGCCCAGGTACTTGCGTATCGTGTTCGCCTTGGCCGGCGATTCGACGATGACGAGGGTCTTCCCGGAGTCCGACGAAACCTTCGCAGATTTCCCGGTACTCGCCGACTTTGTCGTCCTTTTTTCCGTCGTCTTCTTCGCTGTTTTCTTCTTGGTCGTCGTTGTTGGCATTCTAATGATCCGGCAAAATCCTCGACGGCGATCGAAATCCCGGACCGGTTCCCGCTCGTAATCGAAGCGAATTCGGTCTCCGTCCCCGTACTTATTAAGTCCTGCAGTTCGAAAAATCAACTCCGCCCCTTCGCCTTTCGAACATACCGGTCTCCGGGCATCATGTCGATCAGGCCTGCGAGTTCGAGTCGCGTCAAAGCGGCGTAAACCTTGTCGATCGAGAGGTTGAGGCCTTCGATGAGCCGATCGATGGGGATCGCTTCCCAGGTCGGCAACGTCTCGAGAACGATACGCTCGGAATCGGAGAGAGACGTTCCCCACCCGGATTCGTTAGCCGCGGCGGGCGGAGTTTCCCCGTCTCCGAGCGCGTCCCGGACGTCGGGTGCGAACTCGGCGATGATCTCGTCGACCGAGGTCACCAGGCACGCCCCGTCGCGGATGAGCCGGTGCGTGCCCCGGCTCTGCTCGAGGTCCACGGGGCCGGGTACGGCGAATACCTCCCGGTTCGCATCTCCGGCCAGCCGCGCGGTGATCAGGGATCCCGACTTCTCGCGCGCCTCGACCACGACCGTGCCCCACGCCAGCGCGGCGATGATGCGATTCCGCCGGGGAAAGTGATCGGGAAGGGGCGGCGTGCCGAGAGGGAATTCCGAGACGAGCGCGCCGCGCCGGACGATGGCTTCACCGAGGGCGCGGTTTTCGGGCGGGTAGCACCGGTCCACCCCGGTTCCCAGAACTGCCGCGGTCGCCGCTCGCGCCTCGGGCGCGGTGTCGAGGGCGCCCTCGTGCGCCGCCGTGTCGATTCCCCGGGCGAGACCCGAGACGACGATCGCGCCTCGCGCAGCCAGCCCGGCGGCCAGCGTACGCGCCTGGTGGAGCCCGTAGGGCGAGGCGGCGCGCGCCCCGACGATCGCGACGTGCGGGCGCTGGGGTGTCCAATGGTTTCCCCGGACGAACAGGACCAAAGGAGGATCCGCGGTTTCCATCAGGAGGGCGGGGTATTGCGCGTCCCCGATGGGGATGATGCGCGTTCCGGAATCGCGGGCCCGGTGGCGTTCTTCTTCGGCGCGCCGGGGCAGGCCGGGATCGAGTATGGCATCCGCCGTGCTCCGGTCGAGTCCCAGTTCCGTGAGATCTCCACGCTTGAGCGTCGAGAGCCGTCGCGCCTGGGCGCTCCCTCCCACGGCCTGGAGCAGCCTGTGCGCCGTGCGGACCCCCAGCCCCGGAGTCAGGACAAGCCGAAGCAACTGGAGTATCGCGTCTTCGTCGTGTCCGGACGCGGAGGGTGGAGCCACCATGAACCCGTTGCGTGCACGCTGGGTGCCACTCCAAGGATTGCGTATCCTGTATCGGAGTGAACATGCACGCCGGCGAGCAGCACGAGTCCCGTATGCCTGAAGATTTCGTCCTGCGATTCCAGGACCTCCTGGCCCGCGGCGGGGACGTCCTCGACGTCGCCTGCGGGAGCGGCCGGCACGCGCTGGCGTTGGCGCGCGCGGGATTCCGGGTGACGGCGATGGACCGTTCCGGCGTTGCCCTTGGCGAGCTTCGGGATGCCGCCGCGCATGACCGATTGCCCATCCGGACCGTCCAAGCCGATGTCGAAGCGATGTCGCTCCTGCCGGAGACCGTCGACGGGATCGTCAACGTGCGGTTCCTGTATCGCCCGTTGTTCGCCGAGTACGAGCGGGCG
>CAZTTI010000582.1:0-10900 GCA_964615925.1 uncultured Solibacteraceae bacterium | reverse complement strand
CGAGGGGCGGAGACGCCAGATAGTTCGCCCGCACCAGAGGGTTGATCCGTCCCTCGAAGTTCCGGTTGCCGCTGAGGACCGACGTGACGACGAGGTCTTGCTCCCGGACGCCGGCGGCGACCGGTTCGGGCAGGGGGCCGCTGTTGCCGATGCACGTCGTGCACCCGTATCCCACGAGGTGAAAACGAAGCGCTTCGAGCGGTTCGAGCAGGCCCGTATCGCGCAAGTAGTCGGTGACGACGCGGGAGCCGGGCGCGAGGCTGGTCTTCACCCAGGGCTGGACCGCGAGTCCGCGCGCGACGGCGTTTCTGGCCAGCAGGCCCGCCGCAACCATGACGGTCGGATTCGAGGTGTTCGTGCAGCTGGTGATCGCGGCAATGACGACCGAGCCGTCGGAAAGCTGGAAGTTCGCATCGCCCAGTTCCACGGCCACGGATCGCGGAACCGCTCCGTTGCCCGTCATGGTCGACAGGGCTTTCTGGAACGCCGGCTTGGCGTCGCGCAGGGCGACGCGGTCCTGCGGCCGTTTCGGTCCGGAAAGGCTGGGCTCGACGGTCCCGAGGTCCAGCTCGATCTTGTCGTGGAAGACGGGGTCCGCGGAATCCGGCGTATGGAACATTCCCTGGGCCTTGGCGTACGCTTCGATTCGGGACACGGCTTCCTCGGGACGTCCCGTCAGCGTCATGTAATTGAGCGTTTCCTGGTCGATCGGGAAAATCCCGATCGTGGCCCCGTATTCGGGCGCCATGTTCGAGATCGTGGCGCGATCGGCCAGCGACAGGTTCCCGACGCCGGGTCCGTAAAACTCCACGAACTTCCCCACGACGCCCTTCTTGCGGAGCATCTCGACGACGCGCAGCACGGCATCGGTGGCCGTCGTGCCGATCGGCAGCTTCCCCACGAGGCGGAACCCGACGACCTCGGGAATCAGCATCGATATCGGGCAACCCAGCATGGCGCCTTCGGCCTCGATTCCGCCGACTCCCCAACCGACCACGCCCATTCCGTTCACCATCGTGGTGTGGGAATCGGTCCCGACGACGGTGTCCGGATAAAGCGTCGGCTTTTCCCCAACGGTATTCAGGAACACGACCGACGCGAGGTACTCGAGGTTGACCTGGTGAACGATGCCCGTATCCGGGGGGACGACCCGGAAGTTCTTGAACGCGCTCTGGCCCCACTTGAGGAAGACGTACCTTTCGCGGTTCCGTTCCGATTCGATCTGGGCGTTGAAGGCGAAGGCTGTCGGTGTCCCGAACTGGTCCACCTGGACGGAATGGTCGATGACGAGGTCCACCGGCTGCAGCGGGTTGATCTGGTCGGGGCGTCCGCCCATGCGTGCGACGACGTCCCGCATCGTGGCCAGGTCCACCACTGCTGGCACGCCGGTGAAATCCTGCATGAGGACGCGGGCGGGCCGGAACGCGATCTCCCGGTCCGATTTCCTTCCGGCCGCATCGATGACGGCGCGCACGTCGTCGGCCCAGACGGTCTCGTTGTCCTCGTGGCGGAGGAGGTTTTCCACCATGACCTTCAGGGAAAACGGGAGGCGGGAAACGCCCGCCACCTGCTTCTCGAGGGCCTCCAGCGAGTAGTACTGACAGGAGGTTTCGCCCAGTTTCAGTTGCGATCGAGCGCCAAAGGTATTCATGATCGGTAGTCTCCAGGCCGTTCGGTCCATCCGCCGAAACGGTCATTATAACAGCGCTTGGCGTAGGTCCATCGCGCGGCGGGGGCCTCACGGATCGCATAAGAGGCTGCTAATATAGGGAGCTTGCCGTCAGAACGGCGCTCCGATTATGGGCCTACTGAAATACAAGGGTATTCTGCCGACCTTGGGTGCGGGTGTGTTCGTCGCCGAGGGAGCACAGGTCATCGGAGACGTCGAGGTCGGTGACGATTCGAGCATCTGGTTCAACAGCGTCGTGCGCGGGGACGTCGAAATCATTCGGATCGGAGCGAAGACCAACATCCAGGATGGGGCCATCCTCCATGTCATGCGGAACCAATGCCCCTGTATCGTTGGGGATTCGGTGACTGTTGGGCACGGAGCTTTGCTCCACGGTTGTACCGTCGAGTCCCATTGCCTCGTCGGGATGCGGGCCGTGTTGTTAAACGATGTCGTCGTGGGTGGGGGGTCCATCGTCGCGGCCGGATCCGTCGTCCCGGAGCGAACGGTGATCCCTCCGCGGAGCCTGGTGATGGGAACTCCGGCAAAGGTCCGCCGCGAACTCTCCGACGAAGAAGTTCAGTCGATCGATGAATACGCCCAGCGCTACTACGAATACAAGACGGCTTACCTCGAAGATCGCCCGTCGTTTCTGAACCGATGATCAAAGCGGCCCGTGGCACGTTCGACATCCTGCCGGCGGAGACTGGTGTGTGGCAGGCCGTGGAGCGCGAGCTAAAGCGTGTGTTCGAAGCTTACGCGTTTTCCGAGATTCGCACCCCGATCTTCGAGCATACCGAGCTGTTCGTCCGGGGCGTCGGCGAAGAGACCGACATCGTTTCCAAGGAGATGTACACGTTCCTGGACAAGGACGGGACGACGTCGTTGACGTTGCGGCCGGAGGGAACCGCCCCGGTGGTTCGATCTTTCATCGAGAACCGGATGGCGGCCGAGTCGCGCACGCTCAAGCTGTACTACATCGGTCCGATGTTCCGTCGCGAACGCCCCCAGAAGGGACGGACGCGTCAGTTCCACCAGGCCGGCGTCGAGGTCCTTTCGTCCAGTGACGAGCCCGCGATCGAGGCCGAGGTCATCGAGATGCTCCTCCTGCTGTTCTCGCGTCTCGGGGTAGGAAACATCCAAACCGAGGTCAACTCGGTCGGTTGCGGCAACTGCCGGCCGGGGTTCGTCGAGCGCCTCGCCCATGAAATCAGCGAGCGGGCCGGACGGCTCTGCGCCGATTGCCGGCGCCGGGCCGAAACCAACCCCCTTCGCGTATTCGACTGCAAGGTGGAGTCCTGCCAACCGGTGATTGCCGAGCTTCCCACGATCGGGTCCGGACTTTGCGACGATTGCCGCGAGCACTTCGCCAAGTTTCGGAGCTACCTCGAGGATCGGGCGATTCCCTATCGTGTCGAAGAGAAGATGGTTCGTGGTCTGGACTATTACATCCGCACGGCTTTCGAAATGAAGTCGGATGCGTTGGGCGCCCAGAACACGGTCGCCGGCGGCGGCCGCTACGACGGTCTCTCCGAACAGCTCGACGGGCCCGCGGTTCGCGGCTTCGGTTTCGGGATGGGACTGGAACGCCTCATCCTGTCGATTCAGGATCCGGGGCGCCTGGCCGGTACGACCGGTCCGGAGATCTTCCTGGCGACGATGGGCGCCCCTGCGCTTCGCTACGCGACGCTCCTGGCGCGCCGCCTCCGCGAGATGGACGTCGTGGTCTACATGGACTTCGACCCGCGCAGCCTGAAGAGCCAGATGCGGTTGGCGGACAAGGTCGGCGCCCGGAAGGTGGTCATGATCGGCGAGAGTGAGGTCGAGTCCGGACGGTTGACGGTCCGGGACATGGTCACGCGGGACCAGCAGGCGATGACGGTGCACCATCTGGTCTGGTTCGCGGCGGCTTTCGGTAAGACGGCCGCCGACGGCGGTTCGGAATGAAGATGAAGACGCACAACTGTGGGGATTTGAAGGCCGCCGACGAGGGCCGCGAGGTCACGCTGGCCGGGTGGGTCGCCGGGCGCCGGGACCATGGCCAACTCGTGTTCGTGGACGTGAGGGACCGGGCCGGCATCGCCCAGGTTGTGTTCGACCCGGCCGTGGACTCCCAGGCGCACCAGAAGGCGAAGGAACTTCGAAACGAGTTCGTGATCGGCGTGACGGGGAAAGTCGCCCGCCGCGACCCGGACCTGGTCAACCCGAACCTGCCTACCGGAGAAGTCGAGGTCGTGGCCAAATCGCTGACCGTCTACAGCAAGGCCCTGAACCCTCCGTTCCCGATCGACGACGACTCGGCGACGTCGGAAGACATGCGGCTCAAGTACCGCTACCTGGACCTGCGCCGGCGGCCGATGCAGCGCAACCTGGCGATGCGGCACCAGGTCATGATGGCGATCCGGAACTACATGGACCGGAACGGATTCTGGGAGATCGAGACGCCGATCCTGAACAAGTCGACACCCGAGGGCGCGCGCGATTATCTCGTGCCCAGCCGTCTGCATCACGGGCAGTTCTACGCGTTGCCGCAGTCCCCGCAGTTGTTCAAGCAACTCCTCATGGTGTCCGGTGTGGAGAGATACTTCCAGATCGCGCGCTGCTTTCGCGACGAGGACCTGCGCGCGGAGCGCCAGCCGGAATTTACGCAGCTCGACGTGGAGATGTCGTTTCCCGATGTGGACGCCCTCTTCACGCTGATTGAAGGCCTCATGGGGGCGGTCTACGGCCTCGGCGGAGTCGAAGTCCGGACTCCGTTTGCGCGTATCAGCTATCACGACGCGATGGAGCGGTACGGGTCGGACAAGCCGGACACGCGCTTCGGCGTCGAGCTGCGGGATTTTTCCGCGATCTTTGCCGAGGGCGAGGAATCCCTGTTTCGGCAGATGGTCGGCAACGGGCAGACGGTGCGGGGGATCGTGGCGCCGGTGGCCTATTCGCGGAAGACCCTGGACGAACTGGACACGTTCATCAAGCGCCTCGGCGGCGCCGGCGTGACCTGGGTGGAGGTTACGGGCAACGAACCGCGCACCCTGCCCGTGTTGCGCAAGGCTGGAAGCGCGGCGATCGAGCGGCTGATTTCCGAGTCCGGTGCGACTCCCGGACAGACGATCTTCATGGTGGCGGGCGATCGAACACCGTCGCTCGAGTTGCTCGGAAGCCTGCGCCTCGAACTGGCCCGGCGGGAAGGATGGATTCCGCCCGGCCGGTGGAACTTCCTCTGGGTCGTCGACTTTCCATTGTTCGAATACGACCCGGCGGACCAGCGCTGGTATTCGCTCCATCATCCGTTCACCTCCCCCCTGCCGGAAGACCGCCCGATGATCGAGAGCGATCCCGGGAAGGTGCGCGCGGAAGCGTACGACCTGGTGCTGAACGGGCTGGAGATCGGCGGTGGCTCCATCAGGATTCACGATGGGGAGTTGCAGGCCCGGGTATTTCGCGCGCTCGGCATGACCGACGAAGACGCCCGCGAGAAGTTCGGTTTCTTCCTGGACGCCCTCGAATACGGCACTCCCCCGCACGGCGGCATCGCCCTCGGGCTGGACCGCATGGCGATGCTCCTGGTTGGTGGAACGTCGATTCGCGATGTCATCGCTTTCCCCAAGACGGCGCGGGCGGTCGATCTCATGTCGGACGCGCCGACGGCGGTGTCCGATCATCAACTGCGCGAGTTGGGCATTCAGGTCCGCCGGAAGCCGGAGTGAGCGCGCGGATCGCCATCCTTCCCGATTCGGTCGCCAACCAGATCGCGGCCGGCGAGGTCGTGGAGCGGCCGTCGTCCATCGTGAAGGAACTTGTCGAGAACTCGATCGACGCCGGCGCCACGCGCATCGTCGTGGAGGTCGAGAGCGGCGGCCGGAGCCGGATCACGGTGACCGACAACGGCCACGGAATCCCGCCCGGCCAGGTCGAGCTCGCGTTCCGCCGTCACGCGACGAGCAAGCTGACCGACACTGGAGACCTCCAGTCGATCGCGACCCTGGGATTCCGGGGCGAGGCGTTGCCTTCAATCGCGTCGGTGGCCCGCATCCGGCTGGAGACCGCCGAAAAGGGGGCGGACCTCGGGGCGTCGATCGACATCGCGGGCGGGGATGTCCGGTCCCTGGATGAAGGCGCGTTCCCGGAGGGAACGCGCGTCTCGGTGGACGACCTCTTCTTCAACGTCCCGGCCCGGCGGAAGTTCCTGAAGTCGGAATCCTGGGAGCTGAGCCAGATCGCGACCCATTGCACCCAGTTCGCGCTGGCGTTTCCGGCCATTCATTTCACGCTCAGGAGCGGGCGCTACGAGGTGCTCGAAACCCCACCGGCCTCCAATCGCCGGGAACGTATCTTTCAGATTTTCGGCGCCGACGTGCTCGACGACCTCGTGGAATACGAAAACGCCGGCAGGAAGACCAGTGTTCACGTCTTCACGTCGCGGCCGCATGTCGAGAAGCACAACCGCCGTTCCATGTACTTCTTCGTCAACGGGCGGGCGGTTCGCGAGAAGACGCTGTACCATGCCGTTTCGGAAGCCTACCGGAACATCCTGAAGTCCGGCGTGTTCCCCGTGTCCATGCTCTATGTCCACCTCCCGCCCGCGGACGTGGATGTCAACGTTCACCCTGCCAAGACCGAGGTCCGGTTTCGCTCTCCCGGTGTGGTCCACGACGCGGTCCATGATGCCATCCGGGAAGCGCTCCGTTCGGACAAGACGATCGTTCCCATGGCCGATCGGCCGCAGTCAGGGAACGATCAGGAGTTCCCGAGCCGCGTTCCACGGGCGTGGGGCGATGATCCCCTGAACACGCGGGACCCTGCGGTGACGCCAGGCCGGCCGCCGGCCTATTCCGGAAGTGGATGGTTCGACCTTCGGACCGGCGAAGCCGAGGAGGTGACGGGTGCTTCCTCCCGGCGTGTTCCCGATTTCCGCCTGGTCGAGCGCCAGATCCGGGCGCTCGGACAACTTCGGGACAGCTTCATCGTCGCGGCGGACGAAACGGGCCTCGTCCTCATCGACCAGCACGTCGCCCACGAGCGGGTCCTGTTCGAGCAATACGAGAGGCAGACGGCGGGAGACCGCATCGAGATCCAGAGACTCCTGACGCCCATCGTCCTCGAACTGTCGCCGGCACAACAGGCCGTCCTCGACGAGGCCGCGCCCGAACTCCGGACGAGGGGATTCGAGGTCGAGCCGTTCGGCCCCCGGTCCATCGCGGTGTCCTCGGCCCCCGCCATGCTGAAAGCCGGGCAGGTCGAAAAGCTCCTGTTGGAACTCGTCGACGGCGTCGAGCGCGAACGGCGGCGGCTGGACCTCGAGACGTTCCGGCGGAAGATCGCCGCGACGGTCTCCTGCCACGCGGCGATCAAGATCAACAACCCGCTCGATCTCGATCGGATGAACTGGCTCGTGACCGAGCTGATGAAAACCGACTGCCCGACGGTTTGCCCGCACGGCCGCCCCATCATCGTAAGATACGATCTGGGCGAGATCGAAAGAGCGTTTCGCCGAACACCGTCCTGAGCCATGGGGAGGCCGCTTCTGATGACCCGGTTCACGCTCGCTTGTGGACTTCTCTTCGCCCTCGTTCCAACCGCCGGAGGGCAAGACGCCGCGAACGCCACGGTCCTGCCCGACAGGATCCAGCGCGTCGTCTCGGGGCACGGTCTCGGGGAAGATTCCTACACCTTGCTCGTCCAGGAAGCCAGCGGCCAGCCGCCCATCCTGGCCGTCAATCTCGAACAGCCATTCAATCCTGCCTCCACGATCAAGGTCCTCACCACCCTCGCGGGCCTGGAGCTTCTGGGCGCGGATTACGTGTGGGAAACTGAGATCTACGCGGCGGGTCCGGTGGTGGACGGCACGCTCGAGGGCGACCTGGTGATCAAAGGTGGCGGCGACCCCTTCCTCGTGGAGGAATACTTCCGCGCCATGCTCAAGACACTCATGCGCCGTGGTGTCGAGCGCATATCCGGGGATCTCGTCATCGACGACTCCTTCTTCGATGCCTCGGTGGGCCGCCAGCCGCCGATCGACGACGAGAACAGCCGAAGTTATAACGTCGTCCCGCACGCGTTGGCGTCGAATTTTCAGACCGTCAACTTCTATTTCTACCCGCACCCGAACGGCCGGGACGTCATCATCCGCCCCGATCCCGATTTGCCGAATCTCAACGTTACCAATCGCCTGCGCCTGGCCGACGCGCCCTGCACCGGTTTCCAGCGCGGTATCGCGTTCGGTACGGACTCTGTCGACTCCAACCGCGTGGTCTTCTCCGGCCAATATCCCGCGCGCTGCGGCGAATACGTATTGTCCCGCGCCGTGCTCGACGCGCCCCAATACGCCTTCGGCCTCTTCCGTGTGCTCTGGCAGGAGCTCGGCGGCGAATTCACCGGCAGCCTCGGCCTGGGGCGCGCACCCGAGGACGAGGAGCCGTTGGTCCGGTGGCCATCGCCGCCGTTGGGCGACGTCATCAAGTCGATCAACAAGTACAGCAACAACCTGATGTCGCGGCATCTCCTGCTCGCGATCGGCGCCGGGCGATTCGGCGCTCCGGCCACGGTGGAGAGCGGCATCCGGGCCGTGGAAGAATATCTGTCGAGCCATGGGATCGCCCATGACGCGCTGGTGATCATCAACGGCGCGGGCCTCGCGCGTGAGACACGCGTGACCGCGCCGATTCTGGGTGAAGTGCTCATGCGCGGATCCCGGATCAGCACGGCCGCGGAGTTGGTCGCCTCGCTGCCGCTCGCCGGCCTCGACGGAACCATGCGCACCCGTCTTTCGGATGAACCGGCGCGCGGTAACATGCACGTCAAGACGGGGTCGCTCGACGGGGTGTCCGCGGTGGCCGGTTACGTG
This sequence comes from uncultured Solibacteraceae bacterium, assembly GCA_964615925.1. GTDB lineage: Bacteria > Acidobacteriota > Terriglobia > 20CM-2-55-15 > 20CM-2-55-15 > JAJEDW01. The sequence goes on along the minus strand of CAZTTI010000582.1, from coordinate 2,387 downwards.
CACGCCCGCTCCGGCACGGACTATGTCGTGGTGGGCATCCTCAACCACGAGCGGGCCGGAGCCGGTCCGGGGCAGGAGCTGATGGACGCGTTCCTGTCCTGGGTATACGAGCAGTAGCCCGGTCGTTTCGTCCCGGAGAGCCACTATACGGGGTCAAAAGCGCTTCCAAATCGCGAAAACCCGCATTTTTCGGTAAAAATCGAGTGTTCGGCGGGGCGGGGTGGTCCCAAGTTGACTCCCATCGGGCCAAGAATGGTCCCGCACTTGTTCGTTTTTCGACCGATCGAACGGTGCTGAAAGGTCAGCACTTTTCCACACACTCTCGAGGAGGACCGGCTATGGCAGGTAAGATGACTCAAACACAGGTGATCGCGGCGCTTTCCGAATCGACCGGCGTCGCCAAAAAGGACGTCAAGGAATTCCTGGGACAGCTTTCCGGGCTGGCCTACAAAGAGGCCAAGAGGAGCGGGGAATTCACGATTCCCGGCGTCGGCAAGCTGGTCAAGCAGAAGCGCAAGGCGCGCACGGGACGCAACCCGGCAACGGGCGAGACGATCAAGATTCCTGCCAAGACCGTCCTGAAGTTCCGCATTGCGAAAGCCGCGAAGGATTCCGTGCTGGGCGCCGCGCCGGCGAAGAAGAAGCGGTAGACCCCAGTTCGCGCTTGGCTCTGAGCAGACGGTCCGCCTTGGACCGCGAGAGGCCGCCCTGCGTCTGCGCCGAACGCAGGGCGGCCTCTCGTTTCAATCCGGTTCAGACAAAGCCTTCAGGGCCGCTTCCACAACCTGCTCGTCCTGGGGCGACGTCAGTCCACTCGCTCCCACGGCCCCGATCACCTCGCCGTCGACGGTCACCGGCAGTCCGCCTTGAACGGGTACGATGTTCGGCACGGCTAGAAACGGCGTTCTCCCGCCCGTGATCATGTCCTCCAGCGCCTTCGTCGGCCGCTTGAACCCTGCCGCCGTCCTGGCTTTGCCGATGGCGATATCGATCGATGCGGTCTGCACGCCGTCCATCTTCTGAAACAGGATCAGGTTCATTCCCACGTCGACGATGGCGATGGCCACCGCCCAGTTGTTTCGTTTCGCTTCCGCTTCTCCCGCCGCGGCCATCTCCTGCGCGGCTGCGAGCGTGATGTATTTCTGTGTTCCCAGCATTGAGTTCTAGCCTCCGTCAGCGTGTAATGTGCGCACCTCGGAGCCGCTCCGCTCGGGGATCAGAACCGCGAGCGCCCATCCGATGGCGGCCGCGATCCCCGAGACGATGCTGTTGGCAACGAGCCCACCCAAGCGGTTCACCATGGCATCGGTGAAACCCACCGGGTCGGGGGATCCGAGCGCCGCGGGTTCGTTGAAGTGCGTGCCCCCGAGGGGGTAGGAGAGCGCGGTGCCGAAGACGATGAGGATCTGGCTCGCCGCGCCGATCAGGATGCCGATGAGGACGCTGCCGAAAATTCCGGTATGGATGTGCCGGCGGCCGAACGCGCCCCAGACCAGAGCCAGGTGGATCTGGAGCGGGACCATCGCGAAGACGCGGATGCCGACTTCGTAGGGTGCCCCCAGCAGGCTCATCACGAGCTTGCCCAGGAAAAACAGGAGGAGCAGCAGGGCCGGCAGGCGGACGAAGAGGATTTTCTCGCGCATGGAGTCTCCCGGAAGTTTGTGCGGATTCTACGAGAGTCGGCCCGAAAAGAGAAGCCGGGCCTTTGGGAACCGGGATTGCATTACGTCATGGGGTGAGCACGACTGTTTCAGGCCGGATCGTTCGGGAGACGACCCGCTCGGGTCAGGAAAACGTCATCGTGGATGGCGTTCGCTACCACAGTCCGTACAACCCCGAGCGCGAAGCCCGTCAGTTCCTTGCCGCGTACGCGCTCGAAGAAGCCGACGTCGTGATCGTGTTCGGCTGGGGGTTGGGATACGCCGGCGCGGTACTCTCGCCGTGTTTGAAACCTGGCGCCCAGGTCCTCGTCCTCGAGCCCGATTCGGACGTGTTCTCGATGTTCGAGCGCCATTCGAACGCGTCTCGTCTCCGGAACGACACGCGGTTCCGATTCGTCGTCGGACCCGATGTCGACGGGTTTTTCGACGGCCCCCGCTTCGATCCGTCGGAGACCTCGCGCTACCTGTGGATCGACTGGCCGGCGGCGGAAGAGATCTACCCGATCACGAAGGCCCGGGAACGATTTAATGCCCGGCTCCGGGATCGTGCCGGAAATCTCCTTACCCACTTCCAGAACGGGACGCTCTATTTCGAAAACGCGGTCCGGAATCTTCGCTACGCCGCCGATCCGCCCGTCGGGTCGCTCTTCGGACGCTTCGCCGGCGTGCCGCTGGTCCTCGTTTCGGCGGGGCCTTCCCTCGACCGGAATATCCGTGATCTCAAGG
>CAZTTI010000581.1:0-11517 GCA_964615925.1 uncultured Solibacteraceae bacterium | reverse complement strand
CATCGCCAACCTCATCCGCGAAGCGAAAACGTTCCAGATTCCCGGAATGCTGCAGGTCGGCAAGAAGTACGGGATGCAGACGCTCGATGACGCCATCATGGATCTGCTGAACAGGAAGATGATCAGCCCCGAGGACGCCTACAGCAAGGCGAACGACAAGAACAAATTCCGGCCGTTGCTGAAAAATCCCCCGGAGGAATGGCAATAGCAGAATGGCAATAGCAGAATGGCAGTAGCCTGCGGAGGCCGAGCGCAATGAGGCAAGCCGAAGTCGATTACCTACTCAACACGATGCTGGAGTCGGAGGAAAACGTCTCCGATCTGAACATCACGGTGGACAAGCCTTTTCAGGTGGAAGCGTCCGGCGAACTGGTCCCTGTGGACCTCGTGCCGCCGATCGAGAAGCTGACCCCGTTCCAGACCGAGATGATGGCGCTCAACCTGATCAACGGGAGCCGGCGCCTCACGTTCGACCTGATCAAGAACGGATCCTGCGACCTCTCGCACACGCTGTTCCAGAAGGCCCGCTTTCGCGTCAATGTCTTCAGCCAGCGCGGCCACTACTCGATCGTCCTTCGCCGTCTGGCCACGGAGATCCCGACGCTGGAAGACCTTCGAATGCCGGCCGTCTTCCGCGACATCGCCAGGGAAAAGACGGGCCTGGTGCTGGTCACCGGCGCCACCGGAAGCGGAAAGTCGACGACGCTGGCGGCCCTGCTCGACTCGCTGAACAACACGCGGCCGATCCATATCGTGACCCTCGAGGATCCCGTCGAGTTCGTCCACGAACAGAAGATGGCCACGTTCAACCAGCGAGAGATGGGGACCGACTTCGACACGTTCGCCAAAGGCCTGCGTGCGGCGCTCCGTCAGGCGCCGAAGGTCATTCTGGTCGGCGAGATGCGCGACCGGGAAACCGTCGAGATCGGCCTTTCCGCAGCCGAGACCGGCCACCTCGTGCTCAGCACCTTGCACACGATCGATGCCGGACAGACCATTAGCCGCATCCTTGGAATGTTCGACCAGGAAGAGGAAAAACAGATCCGGATCCGTCTGGCCGACACGCTCCGCTGGGTCGTCTCCCAGCGGCTCCTGCCCAAGGTCGACGGAGGCCGCGTCGCGGCTCTCGAGATCATGGGATCGAGCCTTCGTGTCCGGGACGCGATCGAACACGGCGAGGGTGAGGGCAAGACCTTCAACGAGATCATCGAGGCCTCGGCCACGTTCGGCTGGCGGACATTCGACATGTCGATGATCGATCTGTACCGGGAAAGCCTGGTCACCCAGGAGTCCGCCCTTCTGTACGCGACGAACAAGGGCGTGGTCGGCCGCGGCATCGACGACGTGAGAAAGGAACGCGGAGAGAACACCAGCTCGGTCAGCGGCCTGAGGCTCGACACCGAATACGGGAGGAGATGAGACCATGGAACTGGCCGAAGCCAGTCAGAAGATGGCCCTGATCTGCGACGACACCGAAGCAGTCGAGCCCGTCCAGAAGACGCTCGAAGGACTGGGATACAAGTGTTATCTCTCCGAGTCGCCCGATCGAGCCATCGAGCGGCTGGGCCAGGCCGCCTTCGACCTGATCATGATCGGCGAGTGCTACGGCGGAGACGATCTCGAATCCAATCCCGTCCACAACCTCGTCGCCAACATGCCGATGGATCAGCGGCGGAACACTTTCGTCTTCCTCGTCGGGAACACCGTCACCACACTGAACGCGATGGAAGCATTCGCCGCAAGCGTCCACCTGGTGGTGAATTCCGGACAACTCGGGAGCCTCGGCCCCATCCTTCGGAAGTGCCTTTCCGACTTCGAGCTGTTCTACCGCGTCTACCGGGACGTCAGCGAGAACCAGCGGACCGGGGCACGGAAGATCGACGTGCGGCCCGGGATCTGATCGGGGACCCCGGTTCCCGATCAGCGGGGCGGGCTGTAGCGGACTTCGTGCGTGAATTGCTTGTGGTATCCGCCGGGGAGCACGAGCGGAACGTCGATCTTGATCGAGTACTGCACCACGAGATCGATGTCGCGGCCTTCACGATCCACCTGGATGTCGGTGGGTCCAACGGGAAGGTCGAGATCGCGCGCCCGGAGCAGGACCAACTCGTGGAGTTCCTCGGTCGGGCGGCGCTGCGTCCCAACGAGGTCGACGACGTTGACCAGGTACTCCTCGAACGTGTCGTCGGCCATCATCATGCCCACGTACCGCGATGCCATGAAGACGTAAAACATCGCGATCGCGAGCCACAGGACGAAAACGACCCGAATCCTCACGGCTCGGCTGAACAATACGCGGCTAATCATGACTTCCCCACCGGGCCTTCCTCGTTCCGGCCGGAGCTCCGGCCGACGGTCCCGACCCCTGAAGGTCCGGTTCCCGTATCCAGTTCATGGATCGGGCGAAATCGTTCCGGACTTTACCCTTTTCCGCACAGGGCTGCGAAGATCCGTTTTCTGTAATTACGGGAATTATAGGATGGGGACGCGGGAGGGCGCGGCGGCGGGACGGATTTCAGGGACGTCGGCGCCCGATGTTACGTCTTCAGACGGAAGTCGTCCTTGGGACAGATCCAGTACATGCCGCCCGGGACGCGGGACGACTTGATCACCTTGGTCGCGACCATCGGCGTCTCGCACTGCGGGCACGGCTTCGAAAACGCGGAACTCTTGTCTTTTCCGATACTTGCCCTTGCCGTCTTGCTAAGCTTGCCACCTGCCATGATCGAACTGCCTCCGGAAATCGAACGCTCGGGACCAGAACGCCATCATAACTGAAATGAGGCCGCGGCGCCAAGAGCTACGACTTTCGGTCTTGTGCCTCCTGCCATGTGGCGAGCTCCTCCGGCGTGTCCAGATCGGCGACGACGGCCGGATCGTCCACGTCGACCTCGATGACGCGCGCCGGCTGCCGGCGGACGACCTGATTGGCCCCCTCGCCGGGTCCCAGATCCAGGACTTCGCGGAGGGGACCCCCTCCGAAAAAAACGGGGTGCCCTCTTCGCCCGCCGAACCGCGGAACGACGATCCGGCCCCGGCTCGCCGGTTCGAGGATCCGGCCGATGGTCTCCAGGCCGGGGGCCGGGTGGTCGACGAGGAAGAGAACAGCCCCGGACACTTCCCCGAGGGCCCGGATCCCTGCCTGGAACGAGGTCGTCATGCCCCGTTCGTAGTCCGGGTTGTCGACCCACCGGGGGAGGCGCACGCGATCGAGGATCGCGTCCCGGTGATGGCCGAGAACGACAACAGCGTCGCCGATGGCCGACGCCGCGATGGTCTCCAGCAGGACCTCGATGAAGGTTCTGCCGTCCCAGGGTAGCAGAGCCTTGGGCTGGCCCATCCGTTCCGACTTTCCGGCGGCGAGGACGATGGCGGCCGTGTCCTTCAATGCGTCAGGGCGTAAATGATGAAGTTGGTCGCCAGGCGGTAGGAAAAGCTCGAGAACCGGTTCGGATAACGGGGATCGTCGGCGTGTTCGTACGCATCGCCGAGGTCGGTGTTGTGGTTGATCACCATCATGAGCCGGCCCTCCTCGTCCCAGATTCCCTTCACGAACGGCTCGAATCCATCTTGCTCCACGATCACGCCGGTATAAACGTAGTTCAGACTGGGCACCTGGATGATCTCGTCGATGTCGAAAAACACGTGGAAAATCGTGTGGTCGCGCGGAATATCGCGGATCTCGGCGTTCGGGACCACTTTTTCCAATTGAAACAGGAAATTGCCCCACTCGAACGTGCCCCAGAAATCGTCGAGGAACCAGAAGCCGCCGCGGTCGAGATATTCCCTCAAGATCGCGGCATGTTCGTCGGTGAGGACCATCTGGCCGGGTTCGCTCGTGTACAGCATCGGGTAGCCGAACAGGTCCGGGTCGTCTATGGCGACGACACGAGGCTCGGGCGCGAGGTCGAGGTTCGACAGGCGCTCCAGGCCCATCATCAAATGCTTGTCGCCCTCCGGCCAGTCGGTGTACCAGTTCTTGATGTAGTAGGGCTCGCGGCCGTTGTAGACGAGGCGCGCGAACACGAACTGGCCCGTGGGCGAGTTGTCCTGGTGGATGTAGCGCACGTCGCCGACGTTCCCCGCACACAGACAATCCCCCTGGGCCAGGGCGAGCCCGGCCATCCCGAGGACGATGAAGGCGGCCGCGGTCCGGATCATCGCACGTCGCCCAGCTCCACCGCGAAGGTCGTATAGAGGGATTTGACGGTGTAATAGAACGGGATCAGGAAAATGATCAGCAGCACCAGTGCCGCGATCCGCGTCACCAGGCGTCGGAACCCGCCCGCCTCGTCGCGATCGAATACGTCGGAAAGGATCGCGTGGTCTTCGCAGAAGTCCCTGCCGTCGAGGGCGAATCGGCAACATTGGCGACCGGATTCGTAGAGATGCGCACACCGGTGCATCTACGAATCATACCGGCTCGGCACCGGATTTTACACCAGGCGAGCGAAGAGGGGCTTGAGGCGGCGAAACCCCTCGTCGAGGTCTTCGGGCAGCACGCGGGTTTCGCCGGTCGACGTCATGAAGTTCGTGTCGCCGCACCAGCGCGGAACGACGTGAAGATGGATATGGTCCCGGACGCCGGCACCGGCGCACGCGCCGAGGTTCATTCCGATGTTGAAGCCCTCGGGACCGTAAGCCTCGTCGAGAACCTCCACAGACGCCTGAGCCAAGGCCGCCATTTCGGACAGTTGTCCCGACGACGCGGCGCCGATGTCTCCGATGTGGGCATAGGGAACGACCATCAGATGGCCCGAAGTATAGGGATAGAGGTTCATGATGACGAAGTTCTCCGAGGCGCGATGGAGGATCAACTGCCGGGCGTCACCTTCGTCCGCGCTGGACCCGTCGTCGCGGGAGGACCCGTTGTCGCGGGAGGACCCGCTGATGCAGAAGACGCAGTCCGTGGCTTCTCCGGCTCGAGACACGTAACCGTATCGCCACGGACTGCGCAGGAAGTCCATCATCCCTCGTCCATCCGGGGAGGTCAGAACCCTGGACTCGCCGGCGGCACCGGTGGCGGCGGCGATTCCTCGGAAATCGTCACTCCGTCCTGGTTGATCAGGTCCTTCAATTCCTTGCTCGGCTTGAAGTACGGAACTCGCTTCGCGGGAACTTCCACCTTTTCGCCGGTCTTCGGGTTGCGCCCGACTCGCGCGTTCCGCTGCCGGACGCGGAAGCTCCCGAAACCACGCACTTCGAGCTTGTCCCCGGCCTTGAGCGCCTTGATCACGCTCTCGAACAGCGTGTCCACGATGACTTCTGAATCCTTCCGGGTCAAGCTGGTCACCTTGGCCACCTCTTCCACCAGGTCTGCTTTGGTCATTAGCTATTGCTCCTTCGAATCGCGGGTCGGATTTACTTCCAGACGTACTGAAACCTGATCTGGCCTGCTCGGCCTCCCTCCCGAATAAACGGGAGGACACCGGAAATGAAGTCCAGGAGCGTCAGGCTGGGAGGTTCGACTCGGATCAGTCGCGGTTCACCCCGAATGCCCGCCAGCTCGGCCGTGCGCGAGACCGCCTCCTGGAAGTTGCCGGTGAGATCGATCATGCCGAGTTCGAGGGCCCGGCGCCCGGTGAACACGCGCCCGTCGGCGAATTCACGAACCTGCTCCGCGTCGAGACCGCGGCCCGACGCCACGGCCTCCACGAACTGACCGTACATGTCGTCGATGAGGGCCTGGAAATAGGCGCGCTCCTCGTCGGTCAGTTCCCGGGTTGGGGAGCCCATGTCCTTGAAATCGCCGCTCTTCAGTACGACGTTGGACAGACGGGCCCACTCGAGCAGGTCGCCGTAATTGAGCCACTCGGCGATGACGCCGATGCTGCCGACAACCGTGCCGGGATTGGCAATGATCAGGTCGGCGGCGCACGCGACGTAGTAGGCGCCCGAGGCGCCCGTGGAGGAGAAATACGCCACAACCGTCTTGCCCTTCTCGCGCAACCGGAGCACTTCGGCGTAGAGTTCCTGGGACGCCGCGACGTCCCCTCCGGGCGAGTCGATGTGGAGCAGGATCGCCGGGACCGAAGGAGCGTCTTCGTACCGTTGGAGCTGATCGATGAACCCCCGGGAGTCGATGAGCTCACCTTCGATGTCGACCACCTGAATCCGTTCCTGGAAGCCGAACTCGCCCCCTCCTCCCATGGGAGGCCAAACCGCCAGGACGAAGGCGATCACCGCGATGAGGAAAATAGAGAAGGCTCCCCCGGCGAGGAGGAGCCACATCATCGCTCGATTACGCATAGGCGTCGTGACGAGATCGGGCGTCAGCCGTTGTTGGCGTCCTTGGCCTGAAAGAGATCGGCCAGCGTCGCACTGCCGTCCGCATTGGCGCGGTACTGCTCGATGTCCTCTGCCGGCTCGTAGTCGTCGGAAAGCGCCTTCCAACTCAGCCCGATTTTCTTTTCCGCCGGGTTGAGCTTGATGATCCGCATCTCGACTTCGTCGCCGACCGCGTATTTCGACTCCGGATTGTCCCGGGCGTCGTCATCGAGTTCGGAAACGTGGCAGAGGCCTTCCACGCCTTCGTCGAGTTCGATGAAGACCCCGAACGGAGCGTGGCGGACCACCGTCCCCTTGACCTTGTCGCCAGCCCGGTGCTTCTCGAAGAACTGCTCCCAAGCGTCGGGCTCGAGCTGGCGGATCCCCAACGACAACCGATGGTTCTCGACGTCGATGTTCAGGATCACGGCTTCGACCGTGTCACCTTTCTTCAACGCTTCCGAAGGATGTTTGATCCGCCGGTGGGAGATATCGGAAACGTGCACGAGACCGTCGATACCTTCCTCCACTTCGATGAAGGCGCCAAAATCCGTCAGGTTGCGGACACGCCCCGTAATGGTGGAGTCCACCGTGTACCGTTCGGCCAACGTCGACCACGGGTCCGGTTCGGTTTGCTTCAGTCCGAGGGAAATCCGGCGATTTTCGGTGTCGAGGTCGAGGACCACGGCCTCGACCTCCTGGCCCACCTGCAGGACCTTGGACGGATGCTTGACGCGCTTGCTCCACGACATTTCCGACACGTGGATCAAGCCTTCGACTCCGGTTTCCAACTCGATGAAGGCGCCGTAATCGGTCAGGTTGACGACCTTTCCCTGAACCTTCTGCTCGACGGGATACCGCTCATGGACCAGCGTCCACGGATCGGGGGTGAGCTGCTTGTAGCCGAGTGAAACGCGCTCCTTCTCCCGGTCGAACTTGAGCACCTTGACCGTCATCTCGTCGCCGACGTTGAACATCTCGTTGGGGTGGTTCACACGCCCCCAGGACAGGTCGGTCACATGGAGCAGGCCGTCGATCCCGCCCAGGTCGATGAACACGCCGTAGTCGGTGATGTTCTTCACCACGCCCTGCATCACCGTGCCTTCCTCGAGCGTCTCGAGGGTGTCGGCCTTCTGCTTGCTGATCTCTTCTTCGAGAACCAGCTTGCGGGACAGCACGATGTTCCCCCGCTTGCGGTTGAGCTTGATGACCAGGCACTGGATTTCCTCGCCCTTGAGCGAGTCGAGGTTCTTGACGGGACGCACGTCGACCTGGGAGCCGGGCAGGAATGCCCGGACGCCGATGTCCACCGAAAGTCCGCCCTTGATGCGTTCGATGACGCGGCCCGTCACCACCGTGCCCTCGTTGTAGGCCTTCTCGACGTCTTCCCAGACCTTGACCTTTTCAGCCTTCTCGCGGGAGAGAACGATGTGCCCTTCGTAGTCTTCCGTGTTCTCGATGAACACGTCGACGTCGTCGCCGACCGCAACGGTCATCTGACCGTTCTCATCTCGGAACTGGTCGATCGGAATCAGCCCCTCGGATTTGTACCCGATGTCGACGACGACATCGGTCGATCCAATCTTGAGGACGTGTCCCGTCAGGACCTCACCCTCTGCGAACTTGCGGATTCCACCGTATTGTTCCAGAAGTTCCTCTAAACTCTGAGTCTCCTCCTCTTCTGCGCTCGCGCCGGTTGGGGACGCGGCGGATTGACCGGCCCCCTCGTCCTCTTGGGATGGGGTATGACCGGTCAATTCTTCAGGATCGTTCACCATTGGATTCCAGTTCCTCCTCGGAGTAATCGCGAAGCCGTTACGGTACCGGATTTCCCCACCCAATGCAACCTTGGCGGGCGTGGCCGGGCAGGGCTCACATGCCTGATTGTCAGGGAGTTAGGGTGTCCTGCGAGGGTGGATCGGGCAGCCCGGTCCACCCTCGGGCCCCGCCGCGGCCGACGGGTTCATTCACCACCATTCTCCGCCGCCGGCCCCGCCGCTGCCGGCCACCCGTCCCCGCCCGGAAGACGTCCCGATGGGGGGACTTGCCGCCGCGGGTTCGCGACTCGTATAATGACCCGGTTATGCGAGAAGGGATTCATCCGGACTATGTCGACGCGGTCGTCTCCTGCGCCTGTGGCGAAACATTCAAGACACGCTCCACAAAGAAAGAGATCCACCTGGAGATCTGTTCCAAGTGTCATCCGTTCTTCACGGGGAAGCAGAAGCTTGTCGACACGGCGGGACGAGTCGAACGGTTCCAGCGCAAGTACGCCCGCAAGAACGTCAACTGACTCGTTCCATTGGCCGTTGGCTCGTATGAAGCGAGGCAGGTGCGGACGGCAATAGGGGCAGTATGAATGACGCGCTCCTGACGGAAAAGCTGACGGCTATCGAACGCCGGTATGCCGATCTGTCCGAGGAGATGGGTCGGCCCGACGTCGTCACCGACAACCAGAAGCTCATGAAGGTGGCCAAGGCCCATCGGGAACTCGACCATATCGTTTCCCGCTTCAGCGAGTTCCGCTCTCTCCAGACCTCGATCCACGAGACCCAATCCCTCGTTCGGGAAAGTGCCAATGACCCGGAGATGCGGTCCATGGCCGAGGAAGAGCTGGCGGCACTGGAAACCCGCATCGAGCGGTGCCGCGACGACCTGAAGGTCCTGTTGCTGCCCAAGGATCCCAACGACGAACGCGACGTCATGATCGAGATCCGGGCCGGAACCGGCGGAGACGAGGCCACGCTCTTCGCCGCGGACATGTTCCGCATGTACAGCCGGTACGCCGAACGTCAGGGTTGGAAGATCGAGTTCATGTCCTCCAATCCCACCGGCGTCGGGGGCTTCAAGGAAATCATCGTTCTCGTGGAAGGCAAGGGAGTCTACAGCCAGCTCAAGTACGAAAGCGGCGTCCACCGGGTCCAGAGGGTCCCGGCAACCGAGGCCAGCGGGCGGCTGCACACATCCGCGGTGACTGTGGCGGTCCTGCCCGAGGCCGACGAGGTGGAGGTCGACATCCAGGAGAAGGACCTGCGGATCGACACGTTCTGCTCCTCGGGCCCCGGGGGCCAAAGCGTCAACACGACGTATTCGGCCGTCCGGATCACGCACCTGCCGACCAATCTCGTCGTCTCCTGCCAGGACGAGAAATCGCAGATCAAGAACAAGGCCAAGGCGCTCCGGGTCCTGCGCTCCCGCCTCTACGACATCAAACTCGAAGAGCAACACAAGGCCATGGCCGACGAGCGGCGATCGATGGTGGGAACCGGGGACCGGAGCCAGAAGATCCGGACCTACAACTACCCTCAGAACCGCGTGAGCGATCACCGGATCGGCCTGACGCTTCACCGGCTCGATACCGTGATGGAAGGCGATCTCGAGGAGATCATCGAAGCCCTCACGACGCACTATCAGACCGAGCGGCTCAAGAAAGAAGTCGCGTGACGATTCGCGAGGCCCTTTCCGAAGCGACACGCGTCCTCGAAGGTAACCGCATCCCCCCGGCGCGGCTGAATGCCGAGGTCCTGCTGGCCGATTGCCTCGGCGTGGAAAAGCCCTACCTGTACGCCCACGACCGGGACGAGCTCGCGGCCGACGAACTCGACCGGTTCATCCGGCGGATCCGGAGACGGGCCGAAGGCGAACCGCTCCAATACATCACGGGCGTCCAGGAGTTCTATGGGCGGGAGTTTCGCGTGGACGGATCGGTTCTGATTCCCCGGCCGGAAACCGAGTTCCTCGTCGATGCCGTTCGCGAGCTGAACACGTGGGATTCCCCGGCGATCGCCGACATCGGAACCGGATCGGGAGCCATCGCCGTCACGCTCGCACTGGAGATCCCCGGAAGCCGCGTCGTCGCGACCGATGTATTTCCCGACGCCGTCCGGACGGCCCGGGAAAACGCCGGGCGGCTCCGAGCCGGCGTCGGGTTTGCCGTCATGGACCGGACGCGGGCCTTCTCGGGCTCGTTCCACTTCGTCGTCTCGAACCCGCCGTACATTTCCACCGCGGAACACCCCCATCTCCAGCGCGAGGTGCGGAATCATGAACCGTACAATGCCCTGGTTCCGGGAACGCTCCCCTCACCTGAAGACTTCTACCGCGCCCTGATCAACGAAGTCGAAGCGCTACTCGTGGAGGGAGGATACGTCGTTCTGGAAATCGGATACACGATGGAAGAAACCACGCGCGCGCTCTTCGGCGAAAGATGGGCCCTGTTCCCGACGCGGCTCGATCTTCAGGGATTCCCGCGCGTCGTCGTCGCGCGGAAACGCTGATACCACGCGATCGTCCGTTCCAGGGCATCGGCGAAAGACTCCCTCGGCACCCAATCGAGAACCCCGCCCGCCCGCGTAATGTCGGCGAGGGAGTGCGGGATATCTCCCCGGCGCGGCGGTTCGTGGATGGGGCGTACGGCCGTACCCATCGCTTTCTGGATGGCGTCCAGGAGATCGTTGATCGAACGCGCCCGCCCCCCGGCGATGTTGAAAACCTCTCCGGCCACCCCGTCGGCGGTCGACGCCCGGAGATTGGCCTCGACCACGTCGTCGACCGCGACGAAATCCCGCGACTGCGTTCCGTCCCCAAAGATGACGGGCGTGCGGCCTTCGAGCAACTTCGACACGAACCGCGCCATGACACCCGTGTAGGGAGACTCCGGATCCTGGCGCGGACCGAAGACGTTGAAGTAACGAAGCGCGACGGTTTCGAGCCCGTAGGTCTTCCAGAAGGCCCGCGCATAGATCTCGAGCACCGCCTTGTGCGCGCCGTACGGGGACACCGGATCCGGGCGCATGTCCTCGCGCTTCGGCAGCTCGCGGTCATCGCCGTAAACGGCCGCCGAGGACGCCCCCACCCACCTCCGGACGCCGCCCATCTGGGCGGCGCCGAGGACGCGCAGCGTCCCGTCCACGTTGGCGCGGTGGGTTCCAATCGGATCGGAAACCGAACGCTCGACCGATGGGATGGCTGCGAGGTGAAAGACCGTGTCGACGCCTTCGAAGTGCGCCGCGAGTGGATCGGTGGCCACATCGACCTGACGGAGGTCGACCCCGGGTCCCAAGGCGTTGAGGTTTTCTTCCTTTCCCGACGAGAGGTCGTCGAGCACGATCACCCGGTCCCCACGTGCGGCCAGGGCTCCGGCCACGTGCGAGCCGATGAACCCCGCCCCTCCGGTCACGACATGTCGGGCCATGCTCGTCCTCGGTGATGAATGCTGCCGGCGGGCGGGCTGTAAGCCGAATTCTGTAC
>CAZTTI010000580.1:0-4170 GCA_964615925.1 uncultured Solibacteraceae bacterium | reverse complement strand
GCGGCCCGTCCTCCGAAACGAAGCACGCTTCGAGATGCGCGCCATCGGCGAGAAGACGCGAAGGGATGAAGCCCGGAAAACGGGCCGGACCAGTGCCGTGGAACTCGATGCCGGGGACCGGGCCCTGTTCGAATCCCTCCGTCAGAAGCGGATGGAACTCGCCCGAGCCCAGGGCGTTCCGGCCTACATCGTCTTCAACGATGCCACGCTGAAGGAAATCGCCGGGCGGCGCCCGCGGACGCTGGACGAGTTCCGCGAGATCCCGGGGGTCGGAGACGCGAAACTCGAACGTTACGGTGAAGCTTTTCTCCGCGCCGTCGCTCTGGCTGACCGGACCTGAGACCTCATTTTTGAACGTCGCGGCACGGTCCGAACCGACCCGCGACGCCCAGAGCGACCCGTCGGTTCCGAAGATGATCGCGTAAGTATCGGGATTCCCGTGGCGACTTCTGGCGCCGGAGGAGAAAGCTCCCACGCTACCCGGATGCGGCGAACACGCCTTCGTACAGGGCGGCGAGGGAAACCTTGCCAGGAACGACGTCCAGGGGGACATGACCACCGAATTCGGCAAAGTTGCCGGATGTCCAGAGCCCGTCCGCCGTCCGCTGGAATCGCTCAACGCACGCTTCTTTCTGTGCGATCAACCAATACTCGTTCAGGGAAGGGATGGATCCATAGAGCGTGAACTTCTCGCCGCGGTCATAGTCCTGGGTCGAATCGGAGAGAACTTCAACGATCAGGGCCGGGTTGGTGACCGTGTCCAGCGGTGCATCAGCGACGAGGGCCGGCCGGCCGCAAATCACCATGGCGTCCGGATAGGTGTACAGGCCCGAGGGCGTATACACGCGCAGGTCGCTTCCCAAAACCTCGCACTCGGTATTGGCGAGCGCTTCGCCAAGTGCGCGGAGCGCGTTGCGCACAATCCTGTTGTGGTCGAGCGAGGCTCCGGCCATCGCGAAGATCTCGCCGTCGTAATACTCGTGTTTGATCTCCGCGCTCTGCTCGATCGCGTAGTATTCGCTCACTGTATAGTGCCGTTCCGGCCGTTCTCTCATCAGCGCCTCTACCTCACTGAAATCATTCTACCCCCCTGGAGACATCCGTAATCGGTTGCGCCGCCGAATGATATCCTCGCAGCATGCTCCAGACCGGGCCTCATCGATCCAGCATCATCTCCCGCCGCGACTTCGTTCGTCTGACGGGCATCGCGCTCGCTGGAACGCCCCCGTTCGTGTCCGGGCAGCGTCTCGGACTCGCGCCCGGCGCGGCCGACGTCGCCCTGACGAATGGGAACTTCGTCGACCATCGCGGCGTCGCGGCGTCGGCGCTCGCGATCCATGAGGGCCGGATCGCGAGCGTCGATCCGCCCGAAATCCCGCCCGGTGCGCTCGTCGTCGATCTCGGTGGCCGGATGGTCGTCCCCGGGCTGATCGACGGTCACGTCCATTACACGCGCGCCGGTGTCCATCCGGGTTACGAAGCGCGCCGTGTGGAACGCGCGTTTTCCATCCCCTTCCTTCAGCAGACCCTGGCGGCGCGAGCGACAGAAGTCCCGGCCGGCGAGTTCATCACCTGCATTGGTGGATGGAACCACCAGCAGTTCAGTGAACGACGGCGGCCGACGCTCTCCGAACTGGACGACGCCGCGCCCGGCCATCCTGTGTATCTGTCTGGAACCGGTGGGGGCACCGGAGCAGTCACGAACACGCTGGGACGGCAATTCTTCTCCGAACGTGGAATCGTCGTGGACGACGACGGCGTCGTGGGTTCTCCGAACGACGCGGTGGCCGCCCTCCGAAGCGTCCAGTCCGACGAAGACCGGCTCCGCTGCACGGCCGACCTCAACAGGTTCTCCAACGGCCTCGGCCTGACGACGGTGATCAACTCCGGCAACCTGGACGACCAGCAATACCCGCTCGCGCTCTGGCGCGACGGCCGTCTCACCGTGCGAATGCGGCCGACGTTTCCCGCCGAGTCTCCCGAGGACGTCCGGACCCGCGCGGCCGCCAACTTCAATCACGACGGCCGCGCCGTCGGCGATGACTGGTTCCGCCCCATGGGCTTCGGCGAACGGATTGGTGGAGGGAACACGATGTCGTCCAACTTTCTCCCCACGGCGCGCGCTGTGGCCGAATCGCGTTGGCCGCTCCAGCAACACTCGATATCGCGAGAGGAGAACCAGTTCCACATCGACGCGTTCGAGACGATCGACAGGGAGTTCCCGATCGGCGAACTTCGCTGGTCCCTGATCCACCTCCAGGACATCGATCAAAGTGTGCTCGGAAGGCTTGGCGCATTGGGCGCGGGCGCAAGCGCGCAGACATGGACCTATCTGTCGGCAGCCGGCGGGCCGCCGTTCCGCCGAATCGTCGATTCCGGAATCCCGGCAGCGGTGGGCACCGACTCCACCAACGTCTCGGCCCTGGACCCGTGGCTGACGTTGTTCTATATGACCACGGGGCGCAACCTGGCCGGCGATCTGACCAATGACGGCCAGCAGATCAGCCGCATCGAGGCTCTGGGGTTGTACACGATGGGATCCGCCTGGTTCGCATTCGACGATCACCACCTCGGTTCGTTCGAAGTGGGGAAATGGGCCGACCTCGCCGTGCTCGACCGCGACTATCTTTCCGTTCCGGATGCCGAGATTCGCGAGATCGAGTCGCTGCTGACGCTGGCCGGCGGACGGGTCATCCACGGCGCGGGGCCGTTCGCCTCGCTGGCGGAATAGAAAAGCCTACCTCCCGCGCCCGGCGAGTGGTAGCGTGAGCCCGTTATGAAGCCTTCCAGCGCAATCGCAATCACAGTCTTCGTTCTGGTGGTGGCGCGCCCGATCGCGGAGTCGGGGGCTCAAACCCGGGACATCGAACCCGTCACCAACGACATGCTGGCCAATCCCGACCCGGAAGACTGGCTCATGTGGCGTCGCACGCTCAACGGCTGGGGCTACAGTCCCCTGGCCCAGATCCATCGGGGCAATGTCGGCGAGCTGCGGATGGTCTGGACCCGCGGCCTCCAGGGCGGCGAAACCCAGGAAGCGACCCCCCTGGTCCATGACGGCATCCTGTTCCTGCCGCAGTCGGGAGACCGTATCGAAGCCATCGACGCCGCTACCGGGGACATGCTGTGGGAGTACCAGCGTCCTCTCGGCAACCGCCGTCCGAACCGGAATCGGAATCTCGCCATCTACGGTCGGACCATCATCGACACGAGCCAGGACAACCAGGTGTTCGCGCTCGATGTCGCAACCGGTGAGCTGGTCTGGGAAACGGCAATTCTGGACCCGGACGTGAGCGCAAACGCCAGCTCCGGCCCCATCGTCGCCAACGGCAGGGTGATCGCCGGACGCCAGTGTCAACCGCAGGGGACACACGAAGCCTGCATCATCACGGCCCACGACGCGGCGACCGGGGAGGAGATCTGGCGGACGCGGACGATCCCGCGTCCCGGCGAACCGGGAGACGAAACCTGGGGAGGCGTCCCGCTCGAAGAGCGTTGGCACGTCGGGACCTGGATGGTTCCCAGCTACGATCCCGAGCTCGATCTCGTCTACGTCGGGACGTCGGTCACGATCCCGGCGCCGAAGTTCCTGTTGGGAGGGAATGGCGAGCAGCACCTCTATCACAACTCGACGCTCGCGCTCGACGGCGAGACCGGGGAGATCGTCTGGTATTACCAGCACCTGGTCGATCACTGGGATCTGGACCATCCGTTCGAGCGCATGCTCGTCGACACCGCCGTCGCTCCGGATCCTTCCGAAGTCCCCTGGTCCAATCCCCGCATCGAACCCGGCCAGACCCGGCGCGTCGTCACCGGCGTTCCCGGCAAGACGGGGTTGGTCTACACGCTCGATCGCGAAACCGGGGAGTTCCTCTGGGCTCGGCCGACGGTCGACCAGAACGTCATCACCGAGATCGACGGCCGCACCGGGACCGTCGTCGTCAACGAACGCCTCCTGTTCGACGGCGCCGGCCAGCAGCGCCGCGTCTGCCCTGGCTCCAGCGGAGGCAAGAACTGGCCCGCGGGAGCGTACAGCCCCATCACGAACACGATGTACATTCCCATGCAGAACCTCTGCATGACGGCCGAAACCACCACGGACACGCGCGATCCCTCGGCGGTCTACGCCGTCCGGATGACGCAGCAGCTTGCCGCCGGGACCGACCGGGC
>CAZTTI010000579.1:0-3686 GCA_964615925.1 uncultured Solibacteraceae bacterium | reverse complement strand
AGGCGGCCTCCGTCGACGAGCAGTCCGTTCGGATATTCCATTTCCGGACCCTCGGCGAATACCTCCGCGCTGCCGTCGCTCACGGCGTAGATCCGGCTGGCCATCATGTCGGAAACGTAGATCGTTCCCGTCTCGTCGATGGCGACGTCATTCAGGAACATCGAGCCGTCGATGAGGATTTCGGATACGATCTCGGCGGACTCGATGTCGATTCCGACCAGGCGGTTGATGTCCGCTGTCCAGAGGACGCCTTCGTGGCTCCGGAGTCCTTTGGGCGCGTTGAACCCATCGACCCAGACCGGATCGGTCACGTTGCCGTCCATGTCCATCCGCGTGATATGGCCGGTTCCGTCCATGGCGGCGGGTTCGCCGACGATCTGAGAGACGAAGATCGAGCCGGAGGCGGCATCGACATAGACGCTCTCGGGCGTATCCATCCCTTCCGAAGCGGTCCAGGATGGAACGAGCTCCGATCCGGCATCGGCCGGTGCGGTTTCCGCATCCGGAGCTTCGGCTTCGGCGGGCTCTTCCGTCGACGCGGAACACGCCGCAAGGGAAAACACGACGATCATCAGGGCGAAAAAGAACCGAGATCGGATCGACATCCGAATCAGCATCTGAAGACTCCTTTGTTCTTGGAAATAGAAAAGGGCCGGCACGGCCGGCCCCTTCCAGTATCCGATCATTGGTCGGCGCGAGCCGCCCGGCTTATTCTCCCCGCGCTTCGCGCGCTTGGACCGCCAGCGCGCGGGCTTCCGGGATCAACTCGATCGCCCTCAGGACCTGGGGGTCGTCCTCGAAACGAATGCGGTCGGACTCGGACACTCCCATTCGATTGTAAATGACCTCGACGAGGATCTGCCTCTTCACGAAGTCCAGATTCGCCGCCAGTTCCTCGTCGGTAAACTCCACGCCGCGCTCTGCCCTGGCGAACGCGGCGAAGTCGGCGATCATCTCGTCGGAGACACCGAACGCGGCGTCCACCGGGGGATTGCCCTCGAGGAATTCCTGGACGTAAGCCACGAACGTCAGCCGGTCGGCCAACATCGTTTCGAAGTCGTTGAACTCCCGGGGCTCGACGCGAATGTCGGGCGTAATGCCGCCACCGCCGTACAACTCCCGGCCGAGATCGGAGTACCGGATCTCGTCGGGCGTATGGGGGGCGTTCGGATCCGGCTCCTCGCGGTTGTTGTAGTAGTCGAACTGGGAGATCGCGCTGTAGTCCCGCTGAATCAGCCGTCCGCTGGGCGTGTACCACTTCTGCGTGGTCAAGGTCAGGATGGCCTGCTTGCTCAACCCGAGCAGGGATTGGACCAGGCCTTTCCCGAAGCTGGTCTGGCCGACGATGAGTCCGCGATCGTGATCCTGGATGGCCCCGGCGACGATCTCCGACGCGCTGGCGCTCGACTCGTTGATGAGGACGACGAGGGGGAAGTGGTTGTCGACGTTCTCGCGCTGCGACGCGAACTCGCGGTTCGAGTTGCGCGTCCGCCCGCGCGTTTCCACGATCAACTGGTCACGTTCCAGGAACGCCTCGGCCACCTCGATGGCCGCCGGCAGCGCCCCGCCCGGATTGCCCCGCAGATCGAATATGAGCCCGTCAAGATTCGGCGCGTCGAGTTCGCGGAGGGCGTCACGAATTTCCTGGCCCGTCGTTTCCGCGAAGTTCGCGAGCCGGAGGTATCCGATTCCGTCACGAATCTCGAACTTGTTCGTGATCGAGAAGCTCGTGATCTCGTCGCGAGTGATCGTGAACTCCATCGGTTCATCTACACCGGGGCGCGCGATCGTGACGTTGACCTGGGTTCCCTTCGGTCCTTTCAGCTTGTTCACGACGTCGTTCAGGTTCCATCCCTCGATGGCCTCGCCGTTGACGTGGGTGAACATGTCGCCGACACGGAGGCCTACTTTTTCGGCCGGCGCTCCGGGAAAGGGGGGTTCCACGATGACGACCTTGCCGTAACGCGCAGAGACCCGGATCCCGAGACCGTAATAACGGCCCTGGAGATCCTGGCGCCGCTCGGCCGCGTCTTCGGGACGGATGAACGACGAGTGGGGATCCAGCGTCCGGAGCATGCCGTCGATGGCACCGTAGACCGCGGTGTCGCTGTCGACCGCGGTGGCGTGGTTGGCTTCGATCATGCTCAGCAGCGACGTGAACGTGCGCAAGGACTGATCGATGTCGGCGCCGATTTCCCGGGCTTCGGCAGCCGGTGCGCCAGCGCCGTGGATGCCGCCAACAACCGCGGTCAGAGCGATGGCGGTCACCCCGAGAAGGGCGGCGCGATACGGGCGTATGCTCATGGAAGATCTCCCTCGTTACGGCCTAATTACGGTCAGTATACGCCGAAGGCCCCGGATGTTCGACCTTTCTCTCGCCGGCGCCGCGCTCCGGGGTCCGGCCCGGCCGTTTCCGTGTTAGGATCCTGAGCATCCGCCGCTAACCTCCTCATTCCGTTGCTTGGCGGCGCGACTTCCAATCCCGAAAGCAGGCTCAGATGATCATCGATTGCCACGGACACTACACGACGGCGCCACTCGCGCTCGAGGACTATCGCAAGCGGCAGATCGCGGCTTGGAAATCCGACCGGGACACCTCTCCCGAAAAGGGAACGATTCCCATCACCGACGACGAGTTGCGCGCGAGCATCGAGGGCGCGCAGTTGAAGCTCCAGAGGGAGCGGGGTAGCGACCTGACGATCTTCTCCCCGCGGGCATCGCGAATGGGGCATCACGTCGGCAACGAGACCACCAACCGTCATTGGGCCGAACACTGTAACGACATGATCCATCGCATCACGAAGATCTTCCCCGAGAACTTCGTGGGCGTCTGCCAGCTTCCCCAGGTCCCTGGGGTCAGCCCAAGAAAGGCGATTCCTGAACTCGTGCGCGCGGTCGACGAATTGGGCATGATCGGCTGCAATCTCAACCCCGACCCTTCGGGAGGTCACTGGACCGACCCGCCGTTGACCGACCGCTACTGGTATCCCATCTACGAGAAGATGGTCGAACTCGACGTCCCGGCCATGGTCCACGTGAGCGCGTCGTGCAATCCGAACTTCCACGCGACTGGGGCCCACTACATGAACGCGGACACGACCGCTTTCATGCAGTTTCTCATGAGCGACCTGTTTGTGGACTTTCCGACGTTGCGGTTCATCATTCCTCACGGTGGGGGCGCGGTGCCGTACCACTGGGGGCGGTATCGGGGGCTGGCGCAGGACGCCGGGCGTCCGAAGCTCGACGAGCTGATCCGGGACAATATTTTCTTCGACACGTGCGTCTATCACATGGCGGGCATCGAGTTGCTCACGAAGATCGTTCCCATCGACAACATCCTGTTCGGGTCGGAAATGGTGGGGGCTGTCCGCGGGATCGATCCCGAAACCGGCCATTATTACGACGACACGAAGCGGTACATCGACCAGGCGGACTGGCTCGACGATACCGACCGGAAGAAGATCTTCGATCTCAACGCCCGCCGGGTCTACCCGAGGTTGAACCGCAAGTTTCCCGAATGAACATGCGAAGACGAACGATTGCCGCGATCCTGGGAGTAGCCGCGGTCACGCTTGCGTGCTCGCCCGGGTCGCGGGGCCAATCGTTCGCTCCCGAAGCCCGGCGCCACCTGGTCGCGCTCTCGGAGGAAATCGGGAATCGGCTGGCCGGTTCGGACGGGGAGCGTC
>CAZTTI010000578.1:0-5086 GCA_964615925.1 uncultured Solibacteraceae bacterium | reverse complement strand
GGGCTGCCGCTGCTCCAGTTCAGGATCGTGTCGGCGTTGATGTTCCACGGGAGCCGGACGTTGAAGGACGTGTTGATGCCGTGTACCGCTCCGGAACGCGCCCATTCGGCGTCGAGGTCGTAGCTGTTCGCGGGGGTGCTCGTGTCGTCGTAGTTGGCGCTGTACGTGTAGCTGCCGTTCAGTATGAACACGCTCGTCGGAAAGCGGTACCCCAGACGGACGCGGTGGTCGATCGAGTTTCCCGTGGACTCGAGGTGCTCGATCGGGCCCAGCTCCGGGTTCGGCCGGCACTGGCGCGCGAACTCGCTCTGTTCCAATGTGGTCAGGCCCCCCGGCATGAGCGCCAGACACTGGGGAGGCGGCGCGTTGGCGTTCCGCTCCCGATACATGCGCATTCCGCGAACGAAGCTGTAGGAGCCCGTCAGCGTGAGCCCCTGGTCGAACGACGTCTCGATCGAGACCTCGGAATTCCAGGTGTAGGGAGTCGCCAGGTCGTCGGCATGGACACGAAGCGAGGTCGAGCCGGTCAGCTCCCCGGAGCCCCCCTCGAACGGGTTGGGATACGTGGGGTTCGCGATTGTCAGGCTCAGCTGGCGCGACGGGTCGGACCGCAACAGGTTCGTCGTCTGGTTCTGGTCGAGGCGCTGGTGGAAGAGTCCCGTTCCGCCGCGAAGGACGGTATCGGGGCCGAGCGCGTACGCGAAGCCGAACCGCGGATCGAAATCGTTGTTGTCGTCGAGATTGGTCTGCCACTGGTAGCGGAGGCCGAAGCTCAGCGTGAGGTCGGGCCGCGTCCGCCAGTCGGTCTGGACAAACGTCGCTCCGTCGAACTGGGACGTCGTGAGGAAGGGCTCCCCCTGGCTGATCGTGAAACGACTCGCCGGTGCGGGTGTCTCACCGGGATTGTTGGCCAACTCCGCCTGGCAACCGGCCTGGAAAAAGTTCGGATCCTCGGCTCCGCAGTAGTCGAGCAGGCTGGAGAAGACGAAGGTTCCATTGAAATTGTTTCGGGACTCCGACTCCTGGCGACGATAGTTTCCATCGAATCCGGTGCGGACGTTCCAGCGGTTCCCCGTGAAGATCAGCAGCTCCCCGAAATCCATGTTCCGGTTCACGCTGCTGGAGTTGTTGGTCGATCCCCCGCCGCGAAACGCCCCCTGCACGTTGACGTGAGGCTCGAGGTTGTAGGGCGTGCTGGAATTCTCGAAGCGCGACGTACTGAAGCTGACCTCGTTGCTGAGCGAACTGGAGAGAACCGCGGTCTCCTGGACGGAGAAACCGAGGTTGCTGCGCACCTGGTCGCTGCCGGCCTCCGGCAGCGTCTCCTGGCCGACGTTCTGGTTCTCGCTCTCGTTCCGGAAGGTCTGCACGCGGAAGTTCAGGACGTGGTTGTCGGCGAGCTGCGAGATCGAGTTGATCGAGTAGTTGTGGGACCGGCCGGGCCTCACGATGGCGTCCCGACGGAATCCGGAAGGGATCGCCGCATTGAGGTTGTCGCCCTGCTCGGAGAAGTCGCGACCGATGCTGAAGTCCAGCGTCAGGCGGTCACGGATGAAGGGCCCCCCGAAGTTACCGCTGAACTGGCGTTCCTGATAGGGAGGCCGGCTGTCGGCGAACGCGTTCCGGGCGTCGAGGGATTCGTCGGCGAAATTGAACTGAACACGGCCCCGGAACCGGCCGGCGCCGCCGCGCTGGATCACCCGTGTCGAGCCTCGGCTCTGGTTGCTCTGCTCCGCGGTGAAGGAGTTCTCGTTGATCCGGATCTCCTGGATCGAGTCCCGGTCGAGCGTCCCGCCCCCGCCGAAGTTCCCGCGGCCGCCGCCTCCGAAGTTGCCGCCGCCGCCTCCACCTCCTCCTCCTCCGCCGCCACCGCCGCTGGCCGGGCTGCGCAGGTTCGCCAGGTACTCGCGCAGTTCCTCGGGGTCGTCGGGCAGGTCGCTGTTGAGGGCGGCGAAGTCGGTCGCTGCCAGCGAACCGGCGAACGCGGTGCGCTGCGCCGGATTGAGGAACTTCAGAGCGGCGAGCAGGAGTTGCTCTTCAATCTCGCGGATCTCGGGTTCGATCGACACGCGGCTGCCCTGGTTGGCGGCCAGCAAGTCGTTGTATGCCCGGACGTGGGCGTCGTGCACGGAGCGTATCTGCGTTTCCTGGTCGAACGTGAGCGACGGCGCACCCTCGGCCGCCATCTCGGCCCGCAAACCGTCCACGCCGCTTTCGAGCAGCGTCCGGCCCGCCTGTGCACGCTTCAATGCACCGTACTGCGCGTCGGTGAAGATCCGACGGGCCTCGGCCCGGAGCTGGGGGTCCATCACGGCCAGCCACTGCGCCGAATTCGCCACCGTCGTGTCTTCGAGAATCACGGCCAGCTCTTCGAGCTGCTCGTCGGTCAGCGGCTGGTCCGCCGTTTCGAGCATCTGCCGGATCTCGTCGAGCAGTCCGCCGCGGTCGACGACTTCGTCTTCGGGAAACTCCTCGGGAACCTGCCCGCCGGCCGGAAGTCCGACGACGAAGACGATCAGAAACACAGACAACAACTTAAGCATGCAAACTCCGGTACGGGGACGATCCATCCGAACAAACCAACGAAAAGAGCATAGTGGAAGGCGGGGTCTCGTGCGACCCGCGAGCGCGACCACAATTCTTAATTTTACTTCGGAGTCCGCGCTGCAGGCCACCCGGCAAAGCAATTCGAATCCGGGGGGCGTTGGAGAAGCAGATCTGGGGACAACGGCGCGCCGTCAACGAAGATCAACGGCAACGACAGGTCACGTTCAAGGAGGGGACATCCGAGAATCACCGCCGTGCGAAGTACTACCGCCGCGGCCCCGGCCCTCGGCGCCCGCGCCGCTTTGCACGGATCGGTTTACGGTACCCACTCGCGAGCGTGCACGTTCCCGCTGTACAACACACTTGGCCTTGTCCCGGCCGAGCTTCCATCGGAGTTCACCACCCGCAGGTCAAACTCGCTTGCCGGGCATCCGGTATTCGACGCGCCGGAAAAGGTGTGCGACACCCGTGCGACATACCATTTGTATCCGGTGAAGCCGGGATTCACCGGGGACTCCAACGACGCCACGGTGCGTTCTGCGTTCGTCGTCGCCTTATCGAGTGTCTTCGCAACGATGATGTCGTCCAGAAACACCTCAGTTTCCTGCTCCACTCCGCTTGGGCAGTTGTGGGCGGCCAGCACATGCAACCTGCTGCCGGCGGAAAGCGGGATCAGGAACGGATCGGGAGGATATGCCGGTCCGTCGGGAGAGGCCTGCTCGGGGGGGAGCAGCGGCAATTGGACGATGGAGCGCACCGTGCCTCCTGAGAAAATGCCGAGCGCGGCACTGACCAGATTCTGGCCGGGTGCGAAACACGAGCGCGCCTCGCCAAAGTTCTCTCCCGGCGCAATCCCGATCTCGGCGTGCGCGACCCCAGCGCTGCTGTTTTCGAGTGCCAAGGTGAAGGTCGTCGGATTGCCGGGTGACACCGTCAAGGTTTTCGGATCGGGGACCGGAAGTGGGATCTCGCCCGCGGCCCAATAGGGAAATTGGTACACCTTCAATTCGACCGGGTACGGACACGCACTGTGCACCGCAACTTCAGCGGTCTCCACCTCGTCGATGGCGACAGGCACGAGCGCAATCGGTAGGTAAAGGGAGAAGTCGACCAAAGTCTGCGCACGTGCTGCCTGCGGAGCCAGGAGGGAGCCGGCAAGGAGGCTCCCGGCCAGCAGTCTACGAAACCACGTCTCGGAAAAAAGCATGAATTCCTCCGTTACGGTGCAACGGCTCCTGCGGCGCCGTTTACATTCCAGTCGACCCAGCCCGGATGGTAAACGCGGATAACTCCCGCACAGGTTGCGTCGGAGCCATGGGGATTGGCGACAATCACGACCCATCCTATGTCGGACTCCACAGGAGACGGGAAGGTATAGACCAGCCTCTCCCGGTACGCGGCGCTGGTATCCGCTTTCCAAAGAGTGGCTCCATCTGAAATGAGCACTTCGGCATTCACATCCATTTGATTGGGACAGGCGTTGGCTGCCCGGAACTGCAGGTTGTCGCCCTTGCGCAAGGGGACAAGTGCCGGTACGCCTACCTGAATGAAAGGACCAAAGTCGCCGCGGCCGGCGGACGGATTATTTTGGGGTTCTGTTCCGCCCTGGATCAGCGAACTGAGCCGGTCGTCAGAAAAAACCGCCACCGCCGCGTGAACCAGTCTCTGTCCTGGCGCAAAGCAGGAACCGGCCGGTCCTTGCCGGGGCCCTGGAGTGATCTTGACGTCTGCGTACGCGATCCCGTCCACGCTGGGGATCAATTCCAGCGGCATCGTCTTGATCTCGCCCGCGGCAAGCGACAGTGGTTTGGGAGGCAGCGGGGAAAGTTCAGCGTCGCCGTCCTGCCAGTAGGGAGCGATCTCGACCAGCAGATCCACCGGGTAGCTGCACGCATTGACGGCGGCGATCGTGCCTGTTTCCGGACTCGCGATCGTCACCGTGGCAATCAGCACCAGGCTTTGCGCCGAAGCCGGAGGAACCAGCAACAGAGGCAGCCAGAGCAGCGCCGGCCCAAGCCCCAGCCTGGACCGTCGTGAGCTAGAGAAAAAGGAGCTGATGAAGTTCAAAGGAGTTCCTCCTGAACTGCTGCGCTATGGGGTTCCGGTCGCTCACCGCGGCCAGGATTCTTGAGCGATGCCTGCGCAGATAGGGATCACCGTGCCGTCTATCGTGCTCGCGGATATTCACATTTGCGTGACAGATCGACGTCTATCGTGCCACACCAGGCGCCGGAGGACTATCACAATAGGACTTGGAGAATCGATGCTGCGGCTGCGAAGTGTCAGCGGGCCGGAGATGATTCATGTATCTATTTCCTACCCGCGGGGCCGGGATTCAACGAGGTAGAATGAAGGCGCTATGAAGCGTCGTGACGCAGCCATCTTTGCGCTCCTCGTTGGCCTGCTTGCCGTCGGCGCCACTCCGGCGCAGGACTCGCATTCCCCGGAACGCGCGGTTCTGGTCGAGCAGATCGCCCGGGGCGTCCGCGAAACGGAGATCTATACGGGCATCGACCGGCTGGACGACTCCGTCATGAAC
>CAZTTI010000577.1:0-7432 GCA_964615925.1 uncultured Solibacteraceae bacterium | reverse complement strand
TTGCTGGGGAAGATGCCGGGCGACGATTGGCAGCGGTTCGCGAACCTCCGGCTGTTGTACACGTTCCAGTGGGCCTATCCCGGTAAGAAGCTCCTGTTCATGGGCAGCGAGTTTGCCGAACGCGAGGAGTGGGACAGCCATCGCGCCATCCGTTGGGATCTCCTCAGCGAGCCGTGGCATGCCGGAATCCGCCGATTGATCGACGACCTCAACCGACTGTACCGCAGTCGTCCGGCTCTTTTCCGGACCGACTTCCAGTCCGACGGTTTCGTCTGGTTGCGCTGGGACGACCGGGAGAACTCGGTCCTCAGCTTCATCCGGCGCTGGGAAGACCGGCACCTGGTGGTCGTCCTGAACTTCACTCCCGTTCCGCGGGAGGGCTACCGGATCGGCATTCCCCGCGAGGGCGTGTACCGCGAGGTCATCAACACCGATTCCCGCTTCTACGGTGGGACCGACGTCGGAAATCCATCGCCCACCTGTTCGGAACCGACGCCGTGGATGGACCAGCCGTTTTCGATGCCGGTCACACTTCCACCGCTTGGCGCCATCATCCTCGAACGGGAGTAGTCCTCGCTTTACCGTGGCCTGGACTCCAATATCGCGAGCGATCGGCTCTCGAGTCGATAGATGGATCGCGTGATGCGGGTCTGCCGTTCGGGCTCGACGACGTCGTCCGGCGGTTCGAGAGACGTGTCCACCGCGCGATACCATTCATGCCCCGGGGGAACCGGGATCGTCATCAGGAGGCCGGTGCCGGAAAAGTTCATCATCACGAACATGTCTCCGGGGTCGTCCCCCTGACCGGACAGGAGGAACCCGAGCACGGCCGCTCCCCCGTCGGTCCAGTCGACTCGCGGACCGCTCGGTCCGTACCACCCGATGTCCGGCTGACCGGCACGCCCCGTGCCGGGCTTTCCGCTCAGAAAGTGCCGGCGCCTCAACTTCCGGTGCCGTTTGCGCAACTCGATCAACAGGCGCGTGAACCGGAGCATGTCCGCGTTCGTTTCGACCAGGGACCAGTCGAACCATCCGGTTGGGTTGTCCTGGCAGTAGGCGTTGTTGTTCCCGCCCTGCGTCCTCAGCACCTCGTCGCCTGAGAGCAGCATCGGAAGTCCCTGGCTGACCAGGACGATGGCAACGGCGTTTCTCGCGGTGCGCCGGCGCAGCCGGAGGATCCCGGCGTCATCGGTGTTTCCCTCGACGCCGTGATTCCAACTGAGGTTGTGATTGCTGCCGTCGCGATTCTCCTCGCCGTTGGCTTCGTTGTGCTTCCTGTCGTAGCTCGCGAGGTCCCGAAGGGTGAACCCGTCATGGCAGGTGACATAGTTCACGCTCTGGACCGGAAGCTTTCCGCTCCCCTGGTGGAGGTCGCTGCTTCCCGTAATCCGCGTCGCCAGCTCCGAGAGCATTCCCGTGTCCCCGCGGAGGCTCTTGCGCACCACGTCCCGGTACCTCCCGTTCCATTCCGCCCAGCGGTACCCGGGGAAGTCCCCCACCTGGTAGAGCCCCGCGGCGTCCCAGGCCTCGGCGATGAGGCGCGAACGCGACAGGATGGGGGAAAACTCGATCGCCCAGAGAACGGGCGCGTGATACATGGGCGCGCCGTTTTCACCGCGCGCCATCGCCGACGCCAGGTCGAAGCGGAACCCGTCGACGTGCATGTGCGCCACCCAGTATTCGAGGCAGCGGACGATGTAGTCGGCGACGACGGGATGGTTGCAGTTCACGGTGTTTCCACAGCCGGTGTAGTCGCGATAGCGCCGCCGGTCCACCGGGTCGAGATGGTAGAACGTCTCGTTTCCGAGTCCCTTGAAGTGGATCGTGGGGCCGCCTTCGCCGCCCTCCGCCGTGTGGTTGAAGACGACGTCCAGAATGACACCGATTCCGGCCTTGTGGAGGGCCTTGACCATGTCGCGGAACTCGCGGCTCGCGTCGTCGCCGACCGCGTATTCGGGGTGTGGTGCCCAGAATCCGTAGGATGAATACCCCCAGAAGTTTCCGAGTCCCCGCGCGTCGACCGAATCGGGAACATCCTGAGTGTCGAACGCCATTACGGGCATCAGTTCGACGTCCGTGATGCCCAGGTCCACCAGGTAGGGAATCTTGTCGATGACGGCTTTGAAGGTTCCTCCGTGGGTGACGCCGGAACTGGGGTGACGCGTGAACCCCCCGACGTGCAGTTCGTAGATGATCGTTTCCTCGAACCGGTGCCGGAGCGGAGCGTCTCCCTCCCAGTCGTAGTCGGAACCGTCCACGACGCGGCCCCGGATGGCGTTCGAACGTCCCGGCTGGCCGAAGGGAAGCCGGCGATCCCACACCGTGCGGTCGACCGCGCGGGCCCACGGATCGAGCAACTCGATCCCGGGGTCGAAACGAAATCCGGTCCGTGCCGTATCCCGGGGGCCGTTGGCCTTCCAGGTGTAGTAGAGGCCGGCGGTCGCGCCCTCCACGAAGACGTGCCAGAAAAAGAATGTGCGGTTGATGCGGGGGTCGAGTTCGACCTTCTGGAACGGATGGTCATCGCCGGGTTTCTCGAACAGGAGAAGCGTCATCGCCGTGGCGTGACGGCTGAAGATCGAGAAGTTGACCCCGTCGTCCCGAAGCGTTGCGCCGGGTGGAAGCCGCTCGCCTTTCGATGTCCGAAACTGGTGTGGTCCGGCCACCGGACTAGAGTAAGCGATCTTCTTCGATCGGCCTTCATCCGGATTGACAGATTCCAATAGCATCCGTATATTCGGCTGGATGGATAATGGTGTGGACGTCCTCCTGCGCTCTCTGGGCGACTCCGGCCGGCGACAGGTCGCCCGCGTCGTCGCCGAGGAGCCGCTCACCGTCGGCGAGATTTCCGATGTGCTCGGTCTTCCCCAATCCACCGTCAGCCGCCATCTGAAGATGCTCCGTTCGACCGGCCTCCTCGTCGACCGCCGGGAGGGAAACCGCATTTATATCGGGCTGGCGGAGCCCAACGGGCAGAACGGCACCGAACTCTCCGGGGTCCTCAACTCGTGGCTCCGGAGCCAGGATCTCTCCGGACCGGTTGCGAATCGCCTTCGGCGGACGCTCTCGAACCGCCGCGGGAGTGACGAAGACGCATTCGAACGGCTGGCACATCAATGGGACGAGTTGCGGTTCGAGCATTTCGGAGGGTTGTTTCATATCGAGGCGCTCGCGAGCCTGCTCCCGGCGGAGTGGCGCGTGCTGGATGTCGGAACCGGGACCGGATATCTGTTGCCTTTTCTGGCGCGGCACTTTCAGTCGGTGATCGCGGCGGATGCGTCGGCGGCCATGCTCGACCTGGCAAGACAGCGGGCTCGGAGAGAGGGCATTTCCCACGTTCGATTCGAGTTGGGGCGTATCGAGGAACTCCCTCTCGCCGACGCTTCGGTCGACTGCGCCCTGGCGCTCCTGGTCCTGCGGTATTCGACGGACCTCGATCGATCCATCAACGAACTGGCCCGGGTGACGGCCGGGGGGGGACGCCTCCTGGTGGTCGACATCGTTCCGCACGGCATGGAAGACTTTCGCCGACGAATCGGCGATTCCTCGGGCGGGCTCGATCCCGGAGACGTCATCCCCCAACTCGAGCGGTCCGGTTTTCGCATCCTCGAGAACCGGATCCAGTCGCCGAGCACGGTCGATCCGGCCATGGCTCCAACCCGTCCGGCACCCGATCTGTTCCTGATAACGGCCGAGCGGCGAGTGCGACGCGCGGCCAACGGTTCACGACGCGGATTGTGACACGCAAGCATTCGTACACCACACTACTCTGAGGAGAAACGATGAGCACGACGATGAAGACAGACTACAAGGTCGCTGACATCAACCTGGCGGCTTTCGGCCGGAAGGAGATCGAGCTGGCCGAGCACGAGATGCCCGGATTGATGGCGTTCCGGGCCGAGCAGGCCAAGGACAAACCGCTCGAGGGAGTCCGCGTTTCCGGTTCGCTCCACATGACGATTCAGACCGCCGTGTTGATCGAGAGCCTCGCGGCGCTGGGCGCGGACGTCCGGTGGGCCAGTTGCAATATCTTCAGCACGCAGGACCACGCGGCCGCGGCCATCGCGAAGGCCAACGTTCCGGTGTTCGCCTGGAAGGGCGAAACGCTGGAAGAGTACTGGTGGTGTACCGACCAGGCCCTCCGATTCCCCAACGGCAAAGGGCCCGAGCTCATCGTCGACGACGGCGGCGACGCCACGCTCCTGATCCACATGGGCAAGGAAGCCGAAGACGCCTACAAGAAGGACGGGACGCTGCCCGACCCGGACAGCACGGATAACGAGGAGATGAAGCTCATCCTGACGCTGCTGCGCAATCGCCTCGCCGAGGACGACACCTACTGGAACCGGATGGCGGCCGACATCAAGGGCGTCAGCGAGGAAACGACGACGGGCGTGCACCGGCTGTATCAGCGGGCCGCCGCGGGCAAGCTGCTCTTTCCGGCCATCAACGTCAACGACAGCGTGACGAAGAGCAAGTTCGACAACATCTACGGGTGCCGGCATTCGCTGACCGACGGCATCATGCGGGCAACCGACGTGATGATCTCCGGAAAGATGGTCGTGATCTGCGGCTTCGGCGAGGTCGGAAAGGGTTCGGCGCAGTCAATGCGGGGGCAGGGCGCCCGGGTTGTCGTCACCGAGATCGATCCGATCTGCGCGTTGCAGGCGGCGATGGAAGGGTACCAGGTGAAAACCGTCGACGACGTCATCAGCGAGGCCGACATCTTCGTCACGACGACGGGGAACTTCAACATCATCACGGCCGCCCACATGGCGAAGATGAAAGACAAGGCCATCGTCTGCAACATCGGCCACTTCGACAACGAGATCGACATGGCCGGTCTGGCGAAGGTTCCGGGCATCCGAAAGGAAGAGATCAAGCCGCAGGTCCACCAGTGGCATTTTTCCGATGGACACTCGATCATCGTGCTGGCCGAGGGACGTCTCGTGAACCTCGGTTGCGCGACCGGGCATCCGAGCTTCGTGATGAGCAATAGCTTCTCGAACCAACTCCTGGCCCAGGTCGAGCTCTGGAAGAACAACGAGACCTACGAGAACAAGGTGTATGTCCTGCCGAAACACCTCGACGAGAAGGTGGCCCGTCTCCACCTCGACAAGGTGGGCGCCAAACTGACCGTCCTGACGAAGGAACAGGCCGACTACATCGGCGTCCCGGTCGAGGGGCCATACAAGCCGGACACGTACCGGTACTGATCGAAACTTGCGAAACTAATGAAAGCGGGCCTTCCGGGCCCGCTTTCATTTTGTGTTCGTCTGTACACCATCGTTCTCGCGCCTCGTCGCCGGCGCCCAACCGCCGCCTGAAGATGCGGAATCCGAACCGGTCTCCGTCACGCGTTGGTGTCGTCGGCGAACATGCCTTAGTATCGTGGTGAGCGCATTGGAGTGCGCCCCATGCGTCTGTACACGAAACGCTCCCGAGCCTCGTCGCCATCGCCAGATTCTCGCGGGAGGATCCGCCGGCTCGCCCGCATCGCCGCGGTCACGGTTCTGGCCGTGCTGGTCCTGTCGATCCTCATCGTCCTCCCCTGGCGCTGGATCGCTCCGCCCACGACGGCGTTCATGGTCCGCCAAAGCCTCTTCGGGAATGTCCCGGTCCGTTACGAATGGACCGACTGGGACGATATCGCTCCCGCCCTGCCGATTTCGGCCGTTGCGGCCGAAGACCAGAAGTTCCCGACCCATAGCGGTTTCGACTGGGAGTCGATCGGCGACGCCATGGAGCGGAACGAGAGCGGCGGACGCCTGCGCGGGGGCAGCACGATTTCCCAGCAGGTGGCCAAGAACCTCTACCTCTGGCCGGGGCAGAGTTGGATCCGAAAGGGGATCGAAGCGTATTTCACCTTCTGGATCGAGCTCTTGTGGCCGAAGCGGCGGATTCTCGAGGTCTATCTGAACGTAGCGGAGTTCGGACCCGGGGTGTTCGGGGTCGGAGTTGCTTCCCGCGAGTACCGCGTAAAGCCGCCCCCGGAACTGACCGGTTATGATGCGGCGGTCCTGATAGCCGTCCTGCCTTCTCCGGGGCGGATGTCGGCGGCGCGGCCCTCCGACTACGTCCGTCGCCGTGCCGACGAGATTCAGGCCGCGGTTCGGAGCCTGGGCGGAAGCGGTTATCTTCGCGGATTCTGAATTCCCGATCACCTCAAGTCGACCGCCGTAGCGTAAAATCGGAAAATGCTCACGCGCGCGATTCCGGCGGTGATCCTGGCCGGGGCCCTGTCGTCATCCCTGCCCGCCCAGTCCTCGCGCCCCGCGTACGTCGTGGAAGGCGACCGGGTCCAGCAGGAGTTTTCCGTTCACCGCGACCGGCTCGAACGCTTCTTCGTCGAATTGCGCACGTTGATCGAACAGGGCGTCCCGTCGCTCGTCCCCGAGCTGGAACCCGATGATGCGCCCCCGGAAACCGGGGTCTACGGGTATCAACTGTTGCCGCCCGTCGTCGAGGAGTACCGGACCGGAGGTGAACGCGTTACCACGTTTACGTATAGCTGGGATGTGACGCGCAGTTATATCGACAGCGAGCGCGGCAAGCTCGACGATGCCTGGGAGGAAATGCGGCGCCTGACGGTGGCAATCAGCGTGGAGCGCGCGCGTCGATTGATCGAGCAATACCACGATCTGGTCGACAACCAGAAGGTCATCGATCAGTACGTGCAGTACAACCGCTTCTGGCAGCGCGAGATCGCGCGCAACCGGTCCCGCTTCGATCGTTTCACGGAGATCTACAGTTTGCTGGTCTCCGGCGCTCCCGGCGCCGCCGAGACGGCACGCGATTTCCTCTCGCCGCCGAAAGTGCCGTCGTTTCTCGGGATCGATCGATCCAGCGCAGAACGCATGGTGCTTCACCTTCCGGTGTACACCGACATCCTGGATGACGCGTTCCTCGGCGTCGTCGAAGAAGGCGTCGAACGGCTCTGGCGCGTGGAGGGAGCCGGCTTCACCTACCAGCTCGACGTCGAGTTTCGAAAGGTCCCGGCTCGGGAGGTCTATCCTTCGGGCCGCGCTCCCTCCGCCGGAGATCACATCGACCTGTATTCCCACGCCGACCGTTTCCCCGACGACGGCGCATTGCTGACGACGGGAGCCCAGAGCACTTATGGTTATGTCGGAAGATACGTGGCCCTGGGTCCTGGCGAAATCAGCGTGCGGACGCTGGCCCACGAGTTC
Organism: uncultured Solibacteraceae bacterium; assembly: GCA_964615925.1. Taxonomy (GTDB): domain Bacteria; phylum Acidobacteriota; class Terriglobia; order 20CM-2-55-15; family 20CM-2-55-15; genus JAJEDW01. The sequence goes on along the minus strand of CAZTTI010000577.1, from coordinate 242 downwards.
GGTCACGTCCTGGGTTTCGATGACGGATACATCCGGGGGTATCGCGACGCGGGCCCGGGGGGATTCGAGATCCTGGAGTTGACGGCGTTTTTCGAGGACATCATGAGTGCGCCGCGCGAGGGCCGCGTGCTCTCGAGCCACTTCGAACTGATGGTCCAGGGCGCCAACAGCGACGAGTAGATTCGGATTCGGGGACAGGATTCGGGGACAGTGAGCAATTTCCAGGGGAAATTGCTCACTGT
>CAZTTI010000576.1:0-6288 GCA_964615925.1 uncultured Solibacteraceae bacterium | reverse complement strand
GGTCAGGGCGCGGTGAGCCTGACGCCCCTGCAACTGGCCTGGGCCGTCGGAGGGGTGGCCGTCGGCGGCCAGCTGGTGACGCCCCACATCGTCCGGCGCGACATCGTCGAGCAGGCGGCCCGCGAGGCCGGCAGGAACGTGCCGGTTCCGGAGCGCGCCCCGGACGAGCCCTATCCCCTGGGCGCGGAGACCGTCGAGGCGGTGCGGGAAGCGTTGTGGGGCGTGGTAAACGGCGGCGGGACGGGAAGACGGGCCCGGGTTGTGGGATTCGATGTCGCGGGAAAAACCGGGACCGCCCAGGTCGTTTCTTCCGGCGCTGCCGGTGACGATCCCTCACTCCAGCCCCACGGCTGGTTCGTCGGATTCGCTCCTTTCGATGATCCGGAGATCGCCGTTGGCGTGTTCGTGGAGAACGGCGGCAGCAGTTCCGCGGCGCTTCCGGTGGCCCAACAGATCTTTCAGGCCTACTTCGACAAGTCCCGCGGCGTCACCCGAATTCAGTCCGGGACCGAAGCCGGGAACGAAGCGGCCGCGCTGCCGGGCGAACGGCTCCGGCAGTGAACGTCGTCCGGTAACGAGCATGTTTCAAACGTTGACATCGAGGCGATTCTGGAGAGACTTTGATTGGTTTCTCCTCCTCGTTGCCATACTGATTTCCGGCATCGGACTGGTCGAGATCTACAGCTCGACGATGGCCATGGAGGCGGAGAATTTTTTCCTCCGCCAGGCGGTTTGGCTCGGTGTTGGCGTCGTCCTGATGTTCCTGGTTGCGGCCTTCGATTACCGCCTGCTGGTCGACAACGCCGTCGTCATCTACGCGTGCGCGCTGGTCGTCCTGGTGGGCGTGCTCATCCTGGGGGACGTCCGTTCGGGTGCGCGCAGCTGGTTCACCATAGGCTCGTTGGGATTCCAGCCGTCGGAGTTGACCAAGCTCGTCGTGGCCATCGTGCTGGCACGTTTCTTCGCATCCACCAGCGAACGGTTCCTGCCGATCGGACAGACGTTCGTGACGGGGGTCCTGGTGGCTATTCCGATGATTCTGGTGCTCGGGCAGCCGGATCTCGGTACGGCCTTGACCTTCGTCCCGATCCTGGCCTTCGGCCTGTTCGTTCGCGGGATCCGTCCGGTTGCCCTCGTCGGAGCCGTCGCCGGTGTGGCCCTCATGCTTCCCCTCGGGTGGCTTGCGCTCAAGGAGTACCAGAAGGATCGCATTCGGACCTTCATCGACCCGGAAGCCGATCCGTTGGGCAGCGGTTACCAGATCATCCAGTCCAAGATCGCGATCGGGTCGGGCGGGTTCTGGGGGAAGGGGTTGTTCGAAGGGAGCCAGAACCAGCTCGGGTTTCTCCCGACGCGGCACACCGACTTTATCTTCTCGGTCGTGGCCGAGGAACTCGGCTTCGTGGGCGTGATCATCACGCTCCTTCTCTTGCTCACCCTCGTGTGGCATTGCCTTTCTCTGGCCACCGAGGCTTCCGACAAAGGCGGAATGTTTCTCGTGTTGGGGGTTACGGGGCTTTTTGTCGGACACATCGTGGTCAACGTCGGCATGGTCATCGGCCTCCTGCCGAGCACGGGGATCCCGCTGCCATTCATGAGTTACGGGGGATCGTCGTTGATGACGGCGTTTGTCGGGCTCGGGCTCATTGCCAGCGTAAGGCGTTGTCGTTACGTCAATTAGGATTCGTGTTATATTCACCGGAATGGTGCGGAGCCGGTAATCGGTCCCGTTCGAGACGAACGGGAGACGATGGAATTTGGTTCGCGAACGAAGCCCCGGCCGCACTCGATGAGCAACCGGCGCGTTTCGCCGGTCGATTTTCGGAGAATCCGAGGGATTGCGCGAAGAAGTCGCAAGAAGATCGAAAGTTTCGAGTAGGCAGGAATAAAGAAATCCGTTTCGAATCGGAATGACCGGATGTTGCTCCCCGGATCGGGGGGCGTGAAAGCGCTCCGGTTCGACATTTTCAAGAAAGTTCAATAGCCCGTAACGCGAAGGCGTCAGAGTCGAGCGACCGACCGATGGCGGCAGTGGTCTCAGCCCGGCCTCGAGTTCGATCCGCTCCTCCGGGTCAGGAGCTCTCCCGATGGCAGATACGGTGTGCATCCGCGCATCCGCCTCTCCAGGTGTGCCTCCACCCATCGAAGCGCGCTTCGTCCGGGCGTGGGAGCACTGATGCGCAAAGAATTGGTCATCTCCTCCGTCGCACAGGAAACGCGCGTCGCCGTCGTCGAGGACGGCGAGTTGGTGGAGTTGCTCATCGAAAGGGGACGCGCGCGCGGCATCGCCGGGAACATTTACAAGGGCAAGGTCACCAAAGTTCTTCCGGGAATGCAGTCGGCCTTCGTGGACATCGGTCTGGAGCGGGACGCGTTCCTCTACGTGTCCGATTTCCTCGAGGATACCGACGAATACGAACGGATGGTTTCGTCGGCCGAAGCCGAAGCTTTCGGTTCCGACGAGGCCTCCTCCGAGTCCGGGCGGCGGCGGTCGCGCGGCGCCCGGGGGCGGGACCGCGGACGGGAAGGTTCGCGCGAGGATCCGCGTTCGCGCGAAGATTCGCGTTCGCGCGAGGATTCGAAGGATTCGGCGTCCGAGGCCGACACTGACGGTCCCAGCGACGGCGCACCTTCCTTAGTGGCGCCCGGCGACACTTCGACCTTAGTCGCACCCGACGACACTTCGACCGGCGGCGCCGTGCAGGCTGAGTCCGAGAAATCGCCATCGGGGGATGGCGATGCCGCCGGCGGCCCGGATGGACGGGGTCGCCGCGGGCGTGGGCGCCGTTCCGAACGCCCACGGTCGGAACCGTTCGCGAGCGAGGTCCGAACTCCGGGGCGCGGGCTGCAGGTTCTCCCGGGAGAATCGCTCGCCAAATACCGGGGAGCGGCTCCGCCGGTCGAGGTCGCCGGAAAGCCCGAATCCGCCGACGAAGGCGAACCAGAGTCCCACACGCTCGAGCCGAGTGATCGAGGTGTTGAAGATGTGCCCGCGACGTTCGACGGCGGGCCGGATGTCTCCGCCGCCCGAGCCGAAGATGATGAAGGCGGGGCCGAAGGAGAGACCGTCGAAGAGAGCGCGGCCCATGAGGTTTCTTCCACAGCGGATACCGGAGGCGGCGCCGAATCGGAGGGTGACGAGACGACGGCTCCGGAGCCGGACGCTTCTGAGCCGGATTCCGATGACGGTCCCCGTCCGGCCAGAATCATCGATCGGGGCCGGTCCGGAGAGTTTTCCCGCCGGACTCCTTCGCGCCGGGGACGCCGGCGTCCGGCGGAGAGATCCGAACCCGAGGAGAAGTCCGAGAACGGATCGCGAGGGCCGATGATCTCGGATCTGTTGAAGGAAGGCCAGGAGATCCTGGTGCAGGTCGCGAAGGAACCCCTCGGGAAGAAGGGCGCGCGGATTACGTCGCATATCGCGCTTCCGGGACGGTACCTGGTGTACATGCCGACGGTCGACCACGTGGGTGTGTCGCGCAAGATCGCCTCCGAGGAAGAACGCGCGCGGCTCCGACGCATCATCGCGGAAAACCGGGAAGACCTGCCAGGCGGTTTTATCGTGCGCACGGCGGCCGAGGGCCGGGACGAGAACGAGTTCATCCAGGATCTCCGTTTCCTGTTCGATACGTGGAAGGAGATTCGCGAGAGGAACGAGAAGGCGCACGCCCCCGCCGTGATCCACGCCGATCTCGGGCTGGTCGAACGCGTGTTGCGCGACCAGTTGACCGACGAGTTCAAGGCCATCCGGATCGACAGCGAGGTGGAGTACGCGAAGGTCCTCGACTTCGTGAGCAAGTTCCAGCCTTCGCTGGTCCACCGCGTGAAGCTCCATCTGAAGGACACGCCGATCTTCGAGGAGTACGGACTCCAGCAGGAGATCGACAAGGCCTTGCGTTCGAAGGTCTGGCTGAAGTCCGGCGGGTACATCGTCGTCAACCAGACTGAAGCCCTCGTGGCGATCGACGTCAACACCGGCAAGTTCGTCGGCAAGTCGAATCGGCTGGAGGACACGATCGTTCGGACCAACCTCGATGCCGTCCATGAGATCGTCCGGCAGATCCGGTTGCGCAACCTCGGCGGCATCATCGTCGTCGACTTCATCGACATGGAGGAGCGCAAGAACCGCCAAAGCGTCATGCAGGCTCTCGAGGAAGAGCTCGGGAAGGACCGGTCGCCGTCGAAAATACTTCAGTTCAACGATTTCGGATTGGTCGCGATCACGCGCAAGCGGACCCATGCGTCGCTGGAACGCGTCCTGGGAGCGCCCTGTCCACGCTGCAGCGGTTCGGGGTACGTCAAGTCGGTGGAGACGGTCTGTTACGAGATCCAGCAGGAGTTGCGGAAGATGACGGGGCAGGCCGAGGGCAACGAGTTGACGGTTCGGGCGAGCCCCGAAGTTGCGAAGGCATTGAAGAGCGCCGAGTTCTTCGATCTCGCGGATCTCGAGGAAGAGTCCCGGATGGAAATCCGGATTCAGGCGGATCCGCTCCTGGCCGAACGGTTCGATATCTACGAATAATTCTGGACGGGATCTGGCCAAACCCTTCACCGGAAGCCCGGTTATACTGACCTTATGGGCCGGCATCCGGAGTGGCTGCGCGTCAAGCTCCCCGGTGGGGAAGAGTATGCCCGTGTGCGCCGTATTCTCGCTTCCCACCGGCTGAACACCGTCTGCGAGGACGCGAAATGTCCCAACATCGCCGAGTGTTGGGGCCAGCTCGGGACCGCAACGTTCATGATTCTCGGGGACGTGTGCACCCGCGCATGCGCTTATTGCGCGGTCGAATCCGGGCGGCCTGCCGGACTCGACCCCGCCGAACCGGAGCGGGTGGCTCGCGCCGTCCGGGACCTCGGCCTCCGGCACGCGGTGATCACATCGGTCGACCGGGACGATCTGGCCGACGGGGGCGCCGCGATCTTTGCCGATACCGTCCGCGCGATCCGGCGTCTCGATCCGGGCGTGCGGATCGAGCTGCTCACCCCGGATTTCCAGGGATCGATCGCGAGCCTCGGTGTTGTCCTGGATTCGGGCCCGGATATCTTTGCGCACAACGTGGAAACCGTGGAGCGCCTCTATCCCGAAGTCCGCTTCCGCTCCGACTACGGCGTGGCTCTCGGCCTGCTCGAGTCCGCGCGGACGATGAAACCCGGTCCGGTCCGGTTCACGAAGACCGGGATCATGGTGGGTCTCGGCGAGCGGTGGGAGGAAGTGGCCGACCTCATGAAAGACGTGGCTGCCGCTGGGGTCGACATTCTGACGATCGGCCAATACCTCCGCCCGACGTCGCGCCACCGTCCTATCGCGCGGTATTACGATCCGGAAGAGTTTGAAGAGCTCGCCGTCATGGGACGCGCACTGGGAATCCGGTGGGTGTTTTCCGGCCCGCTGGTCCGCAGCTCCTATCATGCCGAGAACGTTTTCGGCGACATGGTGGCCAGTGGAGGGGCATCGTGAATCCTCTTCGATGGCTCGGGCGGAGGCAGGACGCGCGGGAGGTCAGGGCGTGGCCCGAGGGCAGCTACGAAGCCCGTATTGAGCGTGTGCTCGAGGAACTGCGGCCGGCGCTTCGTGCCGACGGGGGCGACGTGGAACTGATCGGCGTCGAGGGCCGCTCGGCCCGGGTGCGCCTGGTGGGCGCGTGTGACGGCTGCGCGAGCGCCGGCCTCACGCTGCGGTTCGGTATCGAGAAGCGCCTCCGGGAAGAGATCCCCGAGTTCGGTGACCTGATTCCGCTTTGAGCCGCACGGTGGCAATCCTCCATGAAGTGGTTTCGCGAGCGGCGGCGCAGAAGGATCTTGAGCGAGCCCTTCCCCCCCGCATGGGAAGCGATCCTCGAGCGCCTGCCGATCTGGAAGCAACTCCCCGAATCCCACCACGCCGAATGGCGCCGGACGATCCAGATCCTGCTCGCCGAAAAGCGGTTCGAGGGCTGCGCCGGCGTCGAGATCACTGACGCGATCCGCGTCACGATCGCCGCCCACGCCGCGATCCTTCTCCTCGGCCGCGAGACGGACTATTTCCCGCAGTTGGGAAGCATCCTGGTGTACCCGGATGCGTACGAGGCGCCGTCGGAGGAGCCGATCGGCGAATACCTGGTCGAGGAAGGAACCGAGGTGCGCGAGGGGGAGTCCTGGTACCGGGGAGAGATGGTCCTCTCTTGGAAGGACGTCCGCCGCGACATCCGCAATCCGAAGGGCGGCCGCAACGTCGTGTTTCACGAATTCGCCCACCAGCTCGACGACGAGTCGGGGTCGGCCGACGGCACGCCCGTCCTCCCCGATCGC
>CAZTTI010000575.1:0-4513 GCA_964615925.1 uncultured Solibacteraceae bacterium | reverse complement strand
CAGACGAAGCAGGTTGAAAACCGGTGGGACTGGAAGCCGACGTAGTTTTTGGACGCGAATTCGGCTCGTGCGATCCCGGGGGACGGCGGGACATCGATCTCGAGCGACGCCGGCCACGCTTCGGCAATCGGCCGGTCGCCGTCGACAAGAGTCACGCCGTCATCGGTCCGCCGGACCTCGAGCGGAACGTCGAGCGGCGGCGGGACAAGGAGGCGGACACGGGCCACGCCGTCAATGAAGGCGGCGAGCCGGCCCGAGACATATCCCCCGTTGCCGGAGTTGGCGGGTCCGCGGAAGCGGCGGGCGATCGTGATCGTGGTGTCGGACATGCGGTTGAGATCGTCCGGAACCTCCGATATGATTCCGGCACTCCAGAAGGCATATTAGACCGCACGCTTCAGAAGATCGTCATCACACGACCGGAGGAACAACGGATGAAAGGAATTTCGGGTCGGATCGGACGGTGGTGTCTGGCACTCGGGATCGCGTTTGCAGCCGGGACGGTGATCCTGGGGCAGTCTCCCGTCACCAGCGAGGACCTCGCGAACTCCCCGAACACGGAATGGCTCACCTATGGCGGTGACCACGCCGAGACCCATTACAGCCCGCTCGATCAGATCGACCGCTCGAACGCCGGCCGGCTCGGGCTGGCCTGGGAATGGGAGATCGTCAACACGGCGGGCAACCTGGAGGCCACCCCGCTGGTTCGCGACGGCGTGATCTATGCCACCGGGACATGGAGCAACGTCTTTGCCGTCGACGCGCGAACCGGCGAGCAAATATGGCGGTGGGACCCGGGCATCGTCCGTTCCAACGACGACGGCGGCCCCAGCGTCTGCTGCGGTCCCGTCAACCGGGGCCTCGCGATGCACGGCGACAAGGTCTTCGCCGGTCTGCTCGACGGCCGCCTGGTGGCCCTCAACCGCCACACGGGACTGGTCGACTGGGTTGTCCAGACCACGCCGCTCGGCATGGACTACAGCATTACGGGAGCGCCGCGGGTCTTCGACGGCAAGGTCGTCATCGGCAACAGCGGTGCCGAGTTCGGCGTGCGCGGGTACATCACCGCGTACAACGTCGAGGACGGCGAACAGGTGTGGCGGTTCTACACGGTTCCCGGCAACCCCGCCGATGGTTTCGAAAACGAAGCCATGGAGCGGGCGGCCGAAACCTGGAACGGCGAATGGTGGATCGCCGGAGGCGGCGGCACCGTCTGGGACGGATATGCCTACGACCCGGAAGAAAACCTGTTGTACGTCGGGACCGGGAACGGTTCACCCTGGCCGCGCGACCTTCGGAGCCCGGGCGGAGGCGACAACCTCTATCTCTCGTCGATCGTGGCCCTGGACGCCGGCACCGGAGAGCTCCAGTGGTATTACCAGACCACGCCGGGCGACCACTGGGACTACACGGCCGTCCAGCCCCTGATGCTGCTCGACCTCGAGATCGACGGGCGCGAGCGCAAGGTCATCGTCCAGGCCCCGAAAAACGGCTTCTTCTACGTGGTCGACCGCGTCTCCGGAGCCTTCATCTCGGGCCAGAAATACGCCGATGACGTCACCTGGGCGAGCGCCATCGACCAGGAAACCGGACGCCCGATCGAGAACCCCGAAGCCCGCTACACCGCCGACCGCGGAGCCTGGGTGAGCCCGGGACCCGGAGGCGCCCACAACTGGCATCCGATGTCGTACAACCCGGAAACCGGTTACGTCTACTTCCCGGCGTCGAACAGCCAGATGTTCTATTCGATCAACGCCGAATACGAATACCGGATGGGACAGACGAACATGGGGATCACGTTCGGCGGACGGGGACGCGGCGGACGGGGCGCCGAGGAGGGCCAGCCGGAGCAACCGGAACTGACCGGTACGCAGGGAGGCATGATCCTGGCGTGGGATCCGGTCTCGAACAGCGAAGTCTGGCGCATCGAACGCGGCGGCGGCAGCGGCGGAACGCTGTCGACGGCCGGGGGCCTGGTCTTCTGGTCCGGCAACGGCCGATTCAACGCGAGCGACGCCGAAACCGGTGAGGTGCTCTGGACCGGATACATTGGCGGCAACATCGCCACTCCCGTCAGCTACGCGCTCGACGGCCGCCAATACGTCGTCACGCAGATCAACGGCAGCGGTGGTTTTGGCGGACGCGGCGGGGGCGGCGGACGCGGAGGCGGAGGAGGGCCCCAGCTCCCGGCCCGCATGGCGGCGTTCGTCCTCGACGGCGAGCCGCTTCCCGATCCACCCCCTCCCCCCGAAGAAGAAGAGGACGAAGACGACTAGGTCTGTTCCCCGGGCCGGCCGACACCGGCCCGGGGATCTTCGGAACCTCCGTGTACACCACCCCAAACGACCTGCCCACGCCCGCCCTCCTGCTCGACCTCGACGCATTCGAAACCAACCTCGTCAAGATGCAGGCCGCCGCGACGACCCACGGCAAACGCCTCCGCCCCCATGCCAAGGCCCACAAGTGCCTGACGATCGCGCGCCGGCAATGCGAAGCCGGCGCCGTCGGCGTTTCGGTGGCGACACTCGCCGAGATGCGGCTGATGACCTCGGAAGGCATCGGGGTCCTGCTCACCACGCCGGTCGCGGATCGTGTCAAGACCGACGCCGTCGCCACGATGAAGACGGACGGCGCCGACATCCAGGTCGTCGTCGACCATCCCGCGCAGGTCCAGATGTATTCGGACTCCGCCGAACGAGCCGGAGTGATGCTCAAGGTCCTGGTCGACCTGGACGTCGGCGACCACCGCACCGGCATCCCGTGCGACGAACGGGCCGTCCGGTTGGCGCGCGAGGTCGACCGGAGCCCGGGACTGGTGTTCGCCGGCCTCCAGGCGTATTCGGTCGGCGGATCCCACACCGAAGGCTTCGAAGAGCGGAGGGCCCATTCCCACGCGGCCCTCGGCCAGGCTATCGAAGTCCAGCGGCGCATCCTCGACGAGGGCCTCGATGCCACATCGATCACCGGGGGCTCCACCGGCACCTGGAACATCGACCTGGAGATCCCCGAGTTCAGCGAGCTCCAGGCGGGGTCGTACCCGTTGATGGACGTCGCGTACCGCGCGATCGTTGGAGACGACTTCCGCGTCGCGCTTCACGTCCTGACCACGGTCGTTTCGGCAAACCACTCCGACCGCGTCACCGTCGACGGCGGGTTCAAGGCCTTTGCCACCGATCGGCCCTTCGGTCCCGAACCGGCCGATCTCACGGGAGTCCGATGGGAGTGGGCCGGTGACGAGCACGGGTTCCTGCACCTGGAATCGCCATCGAGGGCGATCGCCCTCGGCGACAAGATCCGCTTCATTGCACCGCACACGGATCCAACGATGAACCTGCACGACAAGATCTACGCCATCCGCGACGACCGGATCGAAGGCGCCTGGCCGCTCAAACGCGCATGAGCCTCGGCCTGATCACCCTCCTGGCACTGGCGCTGGCCGTCACGCTGAGCATGACGACGTCGCTCAACGTCGGGTTGCTCTCGATCGCTCTGGCATGGGTGATCGGCGTGTACGTGGGGGGATTTCCGGTCTCGGAAATCGCGGCGGGTTTCCCCGTCAATCTGTTCCTGACGCTCGTCGGGGTGACTCTGCTCTTCAGCGAGGCGCACACGAACGGAACGCTCTCCAAGGTCGCCCGCCAGGCCGTCGGCCTGTGCCGCGGCCGCGTCGGCCTGGTCCCGATCCTCTACTTCGGCCTCGGCGCCGCGCTGTCTTCAGCCGGCCCGGGGAACATCGCAACGGCCGGCCTGCTGGCCCCGATGGCCATGGCCACGGCGATCCGGATGAACATCCCCCTGTTCCTGATGGCCATCATGGTCGGAAACGGGGCGAACGCGGGATCGTTGTCGCCGATCGCGCCCACGGGCATCATCGTGACCGGCGTGATGGACCGCATCGGGCTCGGCGGACTCGAGATCCAGACGTGGCTCTACAACCTCGCCGCGCACGCGATCGTCGCGTTCGGAGGGTTCGCGCTCTTCGGCGGGCTCGGTCTGCTCATGCGGGCCGACAGGGTCGCGGCGGCCGATCGAGCGGAAGCCCTCGACCGAAACCAGAAGCTCACGCTCGGGGTGATCGGGCTCCTGGTGATCGGAGTCATCGTTGCCGATGTCCACATCGGCATGGGGGCGTTCGCCGCGGCCGTCGTGCTTGGGTTGTTGCGCGCCGCCGATCCGGAAGAAGCGATCCGCGAGATGCCCTGGGGAACCATCCTCCTCGTCTCCGGCGTGACGGTCCTGATTCATCTGATGGAAATCACGAGCGGGATGGACATCTTCGTGAATGCCCTGGACGCGGTCACCTCCCGCGCGACGATCATTCCGTTCCTGGCCGCGACGGTCGGGTTGATCTCGGCCTATTCGAGCACGTCCGGCGTTGTCCTGCCGGCGTTTCTCCCGATGGTCCCGAGCCTCGACGCCAACCTCGGGGGCGGCATGACCGAGGCCCTGGCGATGACGATGAACATCGGCGGCCACCTGGTAGACGTCTCGCCGCTCTCGACGATCGGTGCGC
>CAZTTI010000574.1:0-8077 GCA_964615925.1 uncultured Solibacteraceae bacterium | reverse complement strand
CCTCGATCATGATGCTGCCCATGTCGTTGACGCCGAAACGGAGGGCGACGGCACCGAGCTTGAGGCCGACTGTCAGCCAGGACACTTGAATGTTGTCGAGGTTGTCGAGGTAGATGCGGCTCAAGGCGAGGAGGCGGAGGTATTCGACCGCGGTCACGTCCTTGAGAGGCTTTTTGCCGAGAGGCGTGTTCTCTTTCTGGAACGTCCAGGGAATGAAGGCCGTGAAGCCGCCGGTTTCATCCTGAAGGTCGCGGATTCTTCGAAGGTGCGCGATGCGGTGGCCGAGCGTCTCGCCGACACCGACCATCATCGTGGCCGACGAACGCAGGCCCTGCTTGTGCGCTTCGCGGTTGACCATCAGCCAGTCTTCGGTGCTGCACTTCAGTGGGCTGATGCGTTCGCGGACTTCATCGTCGAGGATCTCCGCCCCGCCTCCCGGCATCGAATCGAGCCCGGCGGCTTTGAGTCGCTGGAAGGTTTCGGCCACGGTCAGATTCGAAACCTTCGCGATGTTCAGGATCTCCGACGGGGAAAAACAATGGCGGCGGACTTCGGGGAAGCGCCCGCGCATTCCCGAGAGAAGGCGCTCGTAGTAATCGATCTTGAGGTCCGGGTGGACGCCGCCCTGCATGAGAATGCCCGTTCCTCCGAGCGCAACCGTTTCCCGGATCTTCTCGTAGATGTGTTCGTCGGAAAGGACGTAAGACTCCGCGTGGCCCGGCGGGCGGTAGAAGGCGCAGAAGGAGCAGTATTCGTTGCAGACGTTGGTGTAGTTGATGTTGCGGTCGATGATGTAGCTGATGACGCCGTCGGGGTGGCGGTTGGCCCGGATCCGGTCGGCGGCGCGGCCGAGGTCGAGAAAGTCTGCGGTTTCGAAAAGCTGGGCGGCTTCGGCGTCGGTCACGCGTGTGCCGTTGACGGCGCTATCGAGGATCTCGTCGTTGGTTCTCACAGGAAATCAATGCCCCGGACGGCGGAGATTGCGCCGGCGCGTTTTGCCATCGCATAGAACTGGCGGAGGGCTTCCACGCCGTATTCGTCCATGTGGTAGTCCATGTTGCGCGAGAGGTACCCGTAGAGGAAGTCCTTGTCGAGCGACAGCTTCTCGGCGTACCGGACCGCGATGTCCTCGAGATGGGCCAGCCCATACGCCCGCGACTCCACCAGTTTATCGACGACGGACTTGTCGTTGAACCCTTTCCGCGCCGCCCAGAACGCGAAGATGAAGGGAAGGCCCGTCATCTGGCTCCACCGTTCGACCAGGTCGAACACCTGGATGGGTTGCGGGCCGTCCTGGCCGTATCCGTGAATCTTGTACGAGGTCGCGTACTTGTTCTCCGCCTTGAACTTCAACGCGCTGTCGCCGATCAGCAGCGCGGCGTCGCTCGATGCCAGCATCGTTACCGGATCCGGTTCCGACTCTTTGAACTCGGGGCGGTTCTTGTAATAGCCGTTGAGGATGACTTTCGTGAGGGCAACCGACGAGCGCGACCCTTTGTCGCAGGCCACGGTCTTCACTCGCGCCAGCGGGACCTTGCTGAGCAGGAGGACGCTCCCCGCCCGGTTCGTCGACGCGATCGCGGGGCCGGGGATGACGCGCGTTCCGGGGATCCGCTGGTACTCGATGGAGGGGATCAGGCCGATGTCGACCTTGCCGCTCGCGAGCTGCTCGGCGCATTCGGCCGGGGTGTGGTACACCGCCTCGAAGGATTCCTTCTGGGGCCCTTCGAGAATGCCCCACGCAAGCGGCACGGAATTGAGATACTGGACGACGGAGATGCGAACTTTCGACACGGCGGCGCATATTGTAGCAGGCTCCGAACGGTGGGTGGAAGGCGGCCTGCTTCAGCGGGTGTGGGCGTGCGCGTAGCCGTTGTCGGAGGCGGGCCGGCGGGCTGCCACGCGGCGGCCCTTCTCGCTGGCGCGGGGCATGCGGTGACCTTGTTCGACGCCCGGGGCCCCTGGGAAAAGCCCTGCGGCGGCGGCGTGACGGCCAAGGCCATGGCCGAGCTCGATCCCTCGGCGTCGGAATTGATTCCCCACCGCCGGGTCGACCGGCTCGGCCTCTATTTCGGACGCCATGCCGCGGAAGTCGTCCTGGACGACCCGCCACGGATCTTCTCGAGGGAAAAGCTAGGAGAATATCTGCTCCAGACGGCCGAAGCGGCCGGCGTTCAATTCGTCCGCGGCCGAATCGGATCCCTCGAGTGGAGGAGCGGGGCGTGGGCGCTCGGGACGCGGGCCTCAAACGCGGCGTTTTCGGCCGACTTCGTCGTTGGTTCCGACGGGGCGACGAGCTTCGTGCGCCGGACCCTTGGCGCACCCCTGGGATCCGCCGACCTGCTGGCCACGGCCGGGTACTTCGTGCCCTATCCCGGTGCCTCGCGAATGTCGATCTACTTCCGACGGGATCTCGACGGGTACATGTGGTCGTTTCCCCGTCCCGACCATGTCTCGTTCGGCCTCATCGTGCGGCCCGAAACGGGCTGGGCCACACGCGCGCGCGCGGTGCTGGAGGTGGCCATCACCGGCGACTTCGGGGCGGCCATGCTCGAAGACGCGGTCTTCTACAGCGCGCCGGTTCCCTGTCTCCGGGCGCGGTCGTGGGCGTCCAACGCCGTTGCGGGGGACGGCTGGGCCCTCGTCGGAGATGCCGCCGGCCTGGTGGATCCGATCACGGGAGAGGGTATCTATTACGCGCTTCGATCGGCGCGGTTGCTGTCGGAGCGCTTCCCGGACTCGGGCGCATATGCGGAAAGCGTTCGCGAAGAGTGCTTCTCCGAGCTGGCGCGGGCCTCGGCGATGTACCGGCGATTCTACGGAGGGCGGTTCCTGGGCCGGGACTTCAGGGAACGGATGGTCGAATTGGTCGCCGCCAGCCCGACGCTACAGCGCGTGGTGGCGGACCTGGTAAAGGGCACGCAAGGCTACCGCGGGCTCAAGCGGCGATTGGCCCGTTCTGCGCCGCGGGTGGCGTGGGATCTCCTTCGAAAGCCGCTTGGCCGGCCTCAGTGAATCGTGTCGCCGCCTTCGAGGGGCAGATCTTCGACCTTCCCGCTTTCGCTCTCCACCAGCGTCGCCGCGGAGACGCGGTCCTCCCCATCGAGGTTGATGAGCTTGACGCCCTGCGAGCTGCGTCCCACGCCGCGGATATCTTTCGCCAGGACCCGGATCAGCTTTCCGTGGTCGGTCATTACCAGCAGCCCGGAGTCGCCGGCCACTTGCATGATGGCCACCACCTTGCCGTTTTTCTTCGTGGTCTTGACGTTGATGATGCCCATGCCGCCACGGCCCTGGACCCGGTACTCCCCGATCTTCGTGCGCTTGCCGTATCCGCCCTCGGTAACGCTCAGGATCATTCCCTCTTCGTCGGCCGCGATCATCCCGACGATGTAGTCGTCTTTCTTGAGGCGGATCCCGCGCACGCCGTAGGCTGTCCGGCCCATCTCGCGGACGTCGGCGTTCTCGAACCGGATGCACAGACCGCTGTGCGTGCCGAGCACCACGGTTTCGTCCCCCGTAATCAGCTGGGCCGCGACGAGCTCGTCGTCTTCGGGAAGGTTCATCGCGATGATGCCGCGGGATGTCGGGTTGCTGAACGCGGAGAGCGCCGTCTTCTTCACCTGGCCCTTCCGCGTGGCCATCACGACCGATGCGGCGTCCTCGAAGTCGCGGACCGAAACCACACCCTTCACCCATTCCCCCGGCCCGATATTCACCAGGTTGACGATGGCCTTTCCGCGGCCGCTCGCGCCGACGTCCGGGATTTCATAAACCTTCAGCCAGTGAAGCCTGCCACGGTTGGTGAAGACCAGCATGTAGCTGTGCGTGCTCGCGACGTAGACGCTCGTCACCGGGTCCTCGTCGCGCGTCTTCATGCCGATGCGGCCCTTTCCGCCGCGGCCCTGGTTCCGGTAGATCGAGAGCGGCGTCCGCTTGATGTAACTGGAATGGCTGAGCGTGATCACGACGTCCTCGTCCGCGATCAGGTCCTCGATGCTGAGCTCGGCTTCCTCGTCGATGATCTCGGTGCGGCGGCCGTCCCCGAACTTCTTCTGAACCTCGCGCAACTCCTTCACGATGACCTGGCGCAGGCGCTTCTCGCTGGAGAGGATCTCCTTGTAGTCGGCGATCTTCTCGCGCAGTTCGGTCAGCTCGTCTTCGATCTTCTGGCGCTCGAGGTTGGTCAGCCGCTGGAGCTGCATCTCCAGGATCGCCTTCGCCTGCCGCTCGGAGAACTCAAAGGTCGAGATCAGGCCGTCGCGTGCCTCGGCGGGTGTCTTGGCGGCCCGGATCAGCTTGATGACCTCGTCGATGTGGTCGAGGGCTTTCTGGAGGCCTTCGAGGAGGTGGGCCCGCTCTTCGGCCTGGACGAGAAGATATCGCGTGCGTCGCCGCACGACATCGATCCGGTGGTCGATGAAGTGCTCGAGCATCTCCATCAGAGACAGCACGCGCGGCTGCCCGTTGACGATAGCAAGGTTGATGACGCCAAACGTCGTCTGCATCGGCGTCAGCTTGTACAGCTTGTTCAGGACGATCGTCGGTTGCTCGCCGCGCTTGAGCTCAATCACGACGCGGAGCCCCTGCCGGTCGCTTTCATCGCGAATATCGGAGATGCCCTCGAGCCGCTTGCTTTGCACCAGTTCGGCGATTTTTTCGATCAGCCGGGCCTTGTTCACCTGATAAGGAATCTCGGTCACGATGATGGCGTGCCGCTCAACGGCACGGCCGAGGGGCTCGATCGTCGCCCGGGCGCGGACGGTGATCTGGCCGCGACCCTCGAGATGCGCCTGGCGGATCCCGCTCCGTCCGTAGATGAAACCGGCGGTGGGAAAATCCGGTCCCGGGATGAGGGCGTAGATCTCCTCGAACGACGTGCCCTTCTTGTTGATCATCAGGATCGCGGCCTCACAGACCTCCCGGAGGTTGTGGGGCGCGATGTTGGTCGCCATCCCGACGGCGATCCCGCCGGAGCCGTTGACCAAAAGGCTGGGGACGCGGGCCGGAAGGTAGGACGGTTCTTCCCCGGACTCGTCGTACGTCGGGACGAAATCGACCGTGTCCTTGTCGATGTCCTCGAGCATGGCCTCGGAAACGGCCGCCATCCGGGCTTCGGTGTACCGCATCGCGGCCGGGGGGTCGCCGTCCACCGATCCGAAGTTCCCCTGTCCGTCGACCAGGGGATACCGGTAGGAGAAGCTCTGCGCCATGCGGACGACCGAGTCGTAGATCGCGGCGTCTCCATGAGGATGGTAGTTGCCCATGACGTCGCCGACGATCTTGGAGCACTTCCGGTACGGCCGGTTCGACGCCAGGCCCATATCGCGCATCCCGATGAGGATGCGGCGATGGACCGGCTTTAGCCCATCGCGGACGTCGGGCAGCGCGCGGCCGATGATGACCGACATCGAGTAATCGAGATACGACCGCCGCATCTCGTCGTCGATGTTGATCGGCAGGTTGTTCTGCGGGGGAGTGTTTTCGTCGGCCATACGCGTTTGCTATCAGACGTCGAGGTTTTTGACGTCGAGGGCATTGTCCTGGATGAATTGCCTCCGCGGCTCCACCGCGTCCCCCATGAGAATGCTGAACAGCTCGTCGGAGGCCACGGCGTCGCTGATCTGAACCTGCAGGAGCCGCCTCTTTTCCGGATCCATCGTCGTCTCCCAGAGCTGGTCCGGATTCATCTCGCCGAGGCCTTTGTAGCGCGTGATCTGGTATTCCTTCCTGCCGAGTACAAGAACGTGATCGAGGAGCGCCTGGCGGCCCGTGAGCGATACGGTTTCCTTTTCCGTGGCCACGACGAACGGCGGCTTGTCCCATTCCTCGCTGGCTTTGTGCAAATGGACCAGCCGCTGATACTCCGCGCTCGAGATCTGTTCGTAGCCGATGGCGCGTTCGACGGAGCTCCCCTCGCGGAACAGCAGGGTTTGAACGCTGTGCTCTTCGTCTTCTTCGATCCGGGTTTCGTAGCCGAGACTCTCGATCGCGGCCTTGAGGTCTTTGACCGTCTTTCTCTCGGCGAGCTGCGCGCGGTCGTGAACTTCCGCGTCGAGAAGCGCGTCGACGATACGGCGGTCCCGGAAATGCCGGTCGACGCGGTTGAAGACGTTGTTGATCTCCACCAGCCGGTCGAAGAACTGCCGGAGCTTGGCGCCGGTCAACGCCTCTCCCTCGCCGCCGCGAGTCCGGATCGTCACACCCTCGACCGCCTTTTCGAGAAGCAGCTCGGACAGCTCCCTCTCGTCCTTGATGTACTTCTCGAAACGGCCCTTCTTGACCTTGAACAGCGGGGGTTGCGCGATGTAGATGTGGCCGTGATCAATAAGCTCCCGCATCTGTCGAAAGAAGAACGTGAGGAGCAGCGTCCGGATGTGCGAACCGTCCACGTCCGCATCGGTCATGATGATGACCTTGTGGTACCGAAGCTTCGAGAGGTCGAAGTCGCTCTGGCCGATCCCCGTGCCGAGGGCGGTGATCATTGCCGTGATCTCGGTGTGGGAAAGCATCTTGTCGTAACGCGCCTTCTCGACATTGAGGATCTTTCCCTTCACGGGAAGGATGGCCTGCGTGCGGCGGTCGCGGCCCTGTTTGGCGCTTCCGCCCGCGGACTCTCCCTCGACGATGAAGATCTCCGCCAGCTCGGGGTTGCGTTCCTGGCAGTCGGCAAGCTTGCCAGGAAGGGACGTGTTGTCCAGGGCCCCTTTTCGCCGGACCAGCTCGCGCGCTTTCCTGGCCGCCTCGCGGGCCCGGGCGGCGTCGACGGCCTTCACAATGATCTTCTTCGCGACCGCAGGGTTCTGTTCGAGGTACGCGCCCAACCCGTCGTTGACCAGGGCCTCGACGATTCCCTTGACCTCGCTGTTCCCGAGCTTGGTCTTGGTCTGGCCCTCGAACTGCGGCTGGGGCAGCTTCACGCTGATGACGCAAACCATTCCTTCGCGAATGTCGTCGCCTGAAAGATTCTCCTTCAGGTCCTTGGTCAGTCCGTTGGCGACCGCGTAGTTGTTGATCGTCCGCGTCAGCGCGGCCTTCAATCCGCTGAGATGCGTCCCGCCTTCGTGCGTGTTGATGTTGTTTGCAAACGAGAAAATCTGTTCCTGGTAGCTGTCGTTGTACTGGATGGCGATCTGAAGGTCGATGTCGTCGCGAACGCCGTCAAAATAGATCACCTTCTCGTGGAGCGCCGCTTTCTTCTGGTTCAGGTGCTCCACGAACGAAACAATGCCGCCCGTGTAATGGAATCGGTGCTTCTTCTCGTCCCTCTCGTCCTCGATCGTGATCTCGAGCCCTTTGTTCAGGAAGGCCATCTCGCGCAGGCGCCTGGACAACACGTCGAAGGAAAACGACACCGTCTCGAAGATCTCGCCGTCCGGCTTGAAACGGATGCGCGTCCCTCGCCGGTCGGTGTGTCCGGTTTCCACAAACGCCGTCGCCGCCTTTCCTCGATGATAGGACTGCGTATAGACGGTCCCTGCGCGCCAAATCTCCAGTTCGAGCCACTCCGACAGGGCATTGACGACGGAAATCCCCACGCCATGGAGACCTCCGGATACCTTGTACGCGTCATTGTCGAACTTTCCGCCCGCATGCAGCGTGGTCATGACGATTTCCGCGGCCGACTTCTTTCCACCCCTGTGCTGTTCGGTCGGAATACCGCGGCCATTGTCGGTGACAGTGACCGAGTCATCGATGTGGATTTGAACGTTGACCACGGTGCAATGGCCGGCGAGGGCTTCGTCAATCGAGTTGTCGACAACTTCGTAAACCAGGTGGTGGAGGCCGTCGGTCGAGGTGGACCCGATGTACATCGCGGGACGCTTCCGTACCGCTTCCAGTCCTTCGAGGACCTTGATCTGATCCGCGCCGTAACTGCCTTCAGCGGCAGGGCGCCTCTGGGCCGGGTCCGCATCCATCGGATTGCTCATATGCCGGGTTGCTCTATGGGTAGAAAATCCGACCGCTCGGGCCGGTAGTGGAGCAGTAGATCAAACTGATATTTTAACAGAATCCGGTACTTAGCCGTTCAGATTCTCATGGGCATAACAATATAACGACTAATGTAGTCGTCACC
>CAZTTI010000573.1:0-3326 GCA_964615925.1 uncultured Solibacteraceae bacterium | reverse complement strand
TTCACTCCACTACATCAAAGCGTTGCCTGAATGCCTCCGAGTCTTTCACTCAAGAGAAGGTTCTCACGATAGTCGATCGGGATCACGATCAACGACGGCCCGGGATGGTCGAGCGCGCGTTGGATCGCACCGGAAAGCTCGTTGGAGTTCGCCACGTATTGTCCCTGCCACCCGAAGGAGTCGGCGAGCTTGATCCAATCCGGATTTCCGAAAGACAAGGGCGTGTGGCGGCCGAACTCGGTTTCCTGCTTCCACGAAATCAACCCGTATTCACCGTCCTCCCACACCATGACCGTCATGTCGACGCCCAACCGCGTCGCCGTCTCCATCTCCTGCACGTTCATGAGAAAATCCCCGTCGCCAGCCACCACGAAGACACGCCGCCCGCCGTCGACCAGACACGCGGAGATCGCCCCGGGGAGCGCAAGTCCCATGGAACAGAATCCATTCGGAATGATGCACGTGTTCGGTTCGTTCGAGTGGTAGTAGCGCCCGACCCACATCTTGTGGGCGCCAACTCCGGAGATCAGCAGATCCCTCGGGCCGAGCGCTTCCCGGATGTCCCACAGGGCCTTCTGAGGACGGATCGTGCCATCGGTACGGTCCGCGGCATGCGCCGCGAAATCCCGCAGCATCTCGTCCCGGACCTTTCTCTGGAAAGAAAAATCATGGGCCCCCGGCCCATCGCGCAAAACACGCTCGTTCAACATCCAGAGCGTGTGGGCGATATCACCGATACACTCCACCCGAGGCTGATAGTGCTCGTCGATCTCCGCGGGATAAAAATCGATATGAACGACACACTCATTACCGTCGGGATTCCAAAGGCGCGGCGGGTATTCGATCAGGTCATAGCCCAACGTGATGATGACGTCGGCATTCTCGACGGCGTAGCTCGGCCAGTCCTTCTCCTGCAGCCCGATACCGAACAGACAGTATTCCGCGTTCCGGTCCACGGCGCCCTTTCCCATGAACGTCATCAGGACGCCGATCCCGGTGGCTTCGCAAAACTTCCGAAGCTGGCGGCTCGACCGCTTCCGGATCGCACCGTTCCCCGCGATGATGATCGGGCGTTGGGCGTTCCGGATCACCTCCCATGCACGGTCGACGGTCTTGTCGTCGGGCCCCGGCCTCCGGAAGCGCCTCGGCTCGATCGGCACCGCGGTTGTTTCGGCGCGGGCTATATTCTCCGGTAATTCGAGGAGCACGGCGCCGGGCTTTTCCGACCGGGCGACGCGCACCGCCTTCCGCACGATCTCGGGAATACTGTCGGCGTGCCGGATCCCGTGCGACCACTTCGTCACCGATTCGTAAAGGTCGACGATATCGATGACCTGATGGCTCTCCTTGTGTTGGCGGTCCGTGGACGCCTGCGCGGTGATCACCAGCATCGGCGCCCGGTCCATGTTGCCGTCGGCCACGCCGGTCAACAGATTCGTGGCCCCCGGCCCCAGCGTTCCGAGACAGACGGCGGGGTTCCCGTCCAACCGCCCGAAGACCTCGGCCATGAACGCCGCGCCCTGCTCGTGCCGTGTGAGGACGAACCTGATCGACGACGCTTCCAGCGACATCATCAGGTCCGCGTTCTCTTCACCGGGGACACCGAAGATGTACCGGATTCCTTCCTTCTCCAGGCAACGGACGAGGAGATCGGATGCCTTCACGAGATACGCTCCATTGAACGACGGGCCATACCCTATGGTACACGCCCGATGGGTTTGAGGAGGCCAACGCCACTTCTCCGCGTTCACTACATTCGGTTTGGTCTCCTGACGTGCGGCAGGGGAAGATGTTCAGGGCTGGACCGGAGGAGGCATTTCCACGCCCTCCGGATCGTAAAACTCGATCGTCCCCGCCACTCCGGAGTCGCTCGCGGAATAGGCAATGAGCCGGAGAGTGTAGTCTCCCCCGACGGCGAAGTGAGGAACGTACCGATTCGGGCTCACCGTATCCGGTACGGACGGGCTGGTCGCAAACCGGAACTCGCCGAGATCGTTCCATCGTGCTCGCAACCCGAGGACCACGAACGGCGTCGTCGCCTCGAGCCGGATCGTCCCCAGGAACCCGGCATCGAACGTCGTGCCGAGGCCGGGGATCTCGTGAACGAACACCGCCATCTGGCCCTCGTGGGGAATCTCGAACGCACCACCGGCCTGGGGTGCGCCCCCCGCGTCGAAGACCGTATAGTCCACGGCAGCGGTCCCCGGACCCGTATTGACGATCGCGACCGCTGGCCGGGTCGCGTCCGGCGCGCCGAAGGCGCCGGACGACTCGATTCCGAGCGTGGCCGCCTGAACGGCCTCGCCCGAACGCGTCCCCGCCTCGCTGACCACGACGCCCCCCGTGGTCAGCGCGATCAGGCCGAGCGCCGCGGGGACCGCCCCCACGGCCGGTTCGATCACGAGGTGGCCCGAGCGGACGGCGTCGCCGGGAACACCCGTGTCCACGACCTGGACCGTGCCGGGCGGAACCGCGTAAGCCACGGTCTCCGAGGTCGCGCCGTCGAACACCGGCCCGACGCCCACGGCCCGGAGCAATCCGGTCACCGGGTCGTCGGAACGGTTGACGAGGGTGATTCCGGTCCCGTACCCGCCTCCGGTCACAAACAAGGGCATACGCGCCGCGCCGGGAGGCGCGGGAGAGGCCAGGTCGACCACGGGGGCCACGGCCAGCAGGAACTCCCCACGTTCGTTGGTACGCGCCCGAAGGGCGACGACGGCCACCGGAGCGTCGGCATCGAACGTCACCGCTCCTTCGAAAGGCACCGGACCTCCCCACAGCGCCTCCTCGAGGAATGCGGCCCGCTGTCCGTTTGCCGGAAGGACGAACTCTCCATGTCCCACATCGACACCGAGCGTATCGGTGAACACGAAACGCACCGTCACCGGAACCGGGGCCGGGTTCATGACCGCAGCCCCGCTCTGGCCCGCGGCCCCGGTCTGGCCGGGGAACCGGCCTCTCAGCATGGGTGGGCGCGCCGCGATCGCGAGTTCGGAAACCAGGCGGCCCCGGGAGCGATGCTCGATGATGGCAATCGCTTCCGGAACGTCGGCCCCCGCGTCGGTAAGGATCCGGATCGACCCGGTCTGGAGCGTTGGAGCCGCGGGGCCTGAATACACCCCGGCCCCCTCTGCCGCGCGGCTGAACGTGAAGCCGCCCGGGTCGGGCCCCATGATCCGGTAGACGTCCCCGCCCAGATCCACGACGTACAACTCGCCCGACTCGTCTTCCCCGAACGACGCGGCGTTGAGCGTCGTGTCGAACAGCACGTTCTGAGCACCCTGGTGATGGGTGAAGATCTCGCCGGAACAGTAGTCGCCAAAGAC